>JALZDD010000744.1 GCA_030862715.1 Actinomycetota bacterium
TCGAACAGGGCCCGCTCAACATGCCCGGCGGCTCGACCTCCCACGCGCCCGGTCTCGTCTTCCAGATCAACCCGTCGAAGACGATGACCCTGTTCGCCAAGTACACCGTCGAGAAGTTCCTGTCCCTGGAGAAGGACGGGGTGAGCTGCTTCAACCAGGTCGGTGGCCTCGAGGTCGCGACCACCGAGGCCCGCGTCGCTGAGCTCTATCGCAAGCTCGGCTACGCGAAGTCCTGGGGGATCGAGGCCCGGGTCATCGGCCCCACCGAGTGCAAGGACCTCTACCCGCACATCGACGAGTCGCAGGTCCTCGCGGGTCTGCACATCCCGACCGACGGCCTGGCCCGAGCAGCCCGAGCCGTCGACATCCTCATCGAGCGTACGCAGGCGGCCGGCGTCACCTACCTCGAGCACACGGCTGTGACCGGAGTCCTGCAGGAAGATGGCCGCGTCACCGGTGTGGAGACCACGAACGGTGTGGTCGAGGCCGACATCGTCGTCTCGTGCGCCGGGTTCTGGGGCGTCGAAGTGGGGAAGATGGCGGGCACCGACGTGCCACTCCTCCCGCTCGCGCACCAGTTCGTCAAGACCACGCCCGTCCCGGTTCTGGCCGGCAAGCACAAGCAGTCCGACGGCGCGACCTTGCCGATCCTGCGACACCAGGACCAGGACCTCTACTTCCGGGAGTGGGGGGAGGCCTACGGGATCGGCTCGTATGCCCACAAGCCGATGCCGTACGTCGCCTCCGACCTCGGCCCGACGCCGGAGCACGTCGACGACGAGAACATGCCATCCCGGCTCGACTTCACCCCCGAGGACTTCGAAGGCCCATGGGACGAGTGTCGCAAGCTGCTCCCGTGCCTGCAGGAGACGGAGATCGCGGAGTCGTCGTTCAACGGCATCTTCTCGTTCACGCCCGACGGCGGCTCGCTCGTCGGTGAGTCCCGCGACGTCGACGGCTTCTGGGTGGCCGAGGCCGTCTGGGTCACCCACTCCGCCGGCGTCGCCCGAGCGGTGGCCGAGGTGCTGACCACGGGACGGTCGGAGTACGACCTCGCCGACTGCGAGCTCAACCGCTTCGAGGAGACCCAGCTGGCTCCGGCGTACGTCAGCGAGACCTCCCAGCAGAACTTCGTCGAGATCTACGACATCCTCCACCCGCTGCAGCCGAAGGACTCGCCCCGCGACATCCGGGTGAGCCCGTTCCACGCCCGCCAGGTCGAGCTCGGCGCCTTCTTCCTCGAGGCCGGAACCTGGGAGCGGCCGCACTGGTACGAGGCCAACGCGGCCCTGCTGGACGAGCTGCCCGAGGAGTGGAAGTCGCCGACGCGCGACGACTGGTCGGCCCGCTACCACTCGCCGATCGCAGCCGTCGAGGCGTGGAAGACCCGAACCGCGGTCGCCATGTACGACATGACGCCGCTGCGACGCCTCGAGGTCTCCGGCCCCGGTGCCGAGACGCTGCTGCAGCGGCTCACCACCGGAGACGTCGCCAAGAAGCCCGGTGCGGTGACCTACACCCTGTTCCTGGACGAGCAGGGCGGGATCAAGAGCGACATCACCGTCGCCCGTCTCGACCACGAGCTCTACCAGGTCGGTGCCAACGGCACGGTCGACCTGGCGTACCTCCGCCGAGAGGCCCGCAAGCTGCGTGCCGAGAACCCCGCCCTCGCCGCGGAGATCCGCGACACCACCGGTGGCACGTGCTGCATCGGGCTGTGGGGACCTCTGGCCAGGGACCTGATCGCCAAGGTCAGCAGCGATGACTTCACCAACGACGGTCTGAAGTACTTCCGCGGCAAGCGGGCCACCATCGGCGGGATCCCCGTCACGGCCCTGCGGCTGTCCTACGTCGGCGAGCTCGGCTGGGAGATCTACGCCTCCGCCGAGAACGGCCAGAAGCTGTGGGACGTGCTGTGGAACGCGGGCCAGGAGCACGGTGTCGTCGCCGCCGGCCGGGCCGCGTTCGGCGCGCTCAGGCTCGAGAAGGGCTACCGGTCCTGGGGCGCCGACATGACCACGGAGCACGACCCGTACGAGGCGGGCGTCGGTTTCGCCGTGAAGCGCGCCAAGGAAGACTTCGTGGGCAAGGCCGCGCTCGAGGGTCGCTCGGTGGAGACCTCGGCTCGCCGGCTTCGCTGCCTCACCATCGACGACGGAAAGTCCATGGTGCTCGGCAAGGAGCCCGTGCTGTCTGGCGAGACCGCGGTCGGGTACATCACGAGCGCGGCGTACGGGTTCACGATCGGCAAGCCGATCGCCTATGCCTACCTGCCGGCGGAGATCGGCGAGGGCGACCAGGTCGAGATCGAGTACTTCGGCCAGCGGATCGCCGCGACGGTCACCCCGGAGCCGCTCTTCGATCCCGAGATGAGCCGCCTGCGCGGCTGACCCGGCAAGTCGAATCGGGCGCCGGGCGGGGGGCCGGCGCCCGATCTCCCCTTCAGAGAACGCCGTCAGAGAACGCCGTCAGAGAACGCGGCGGATCTCGGTCGAGAAGCCGTCGACGTGCTCGCTGGTCAGGCGCTCGGCGCGTTCGGAGTCGCCGTCGGCGATCGCATCCAGGAGCTGTGCGTGCTCGGAGATGTGCGAGGCCAGATCCGGGAGCTTGTCGACGACCAGGCACCAGATCCGCGTTGCCAGGTTGTCATAGCGGATCAGCACGTCCTCGAGATGCTTGTTGCCCGTCGCGCGATAGATCAACCGGTGCACCGACATGTCGAGCCTCATCAACGTGCGCCGGTCGCCCGAGGCGTCCAGGGCGCGAACCTTCTCGGCCATGGCGCGCAGCTCGGCGCGTATCGGCTCGGAGGCAGCAGCCGCCGCTCGGTTGGCGGCGAACGGCTCGAGCTGCCGGCGGAGGTCGGAGATCGCGCCCAGCTCGGTGACGTCGACCGCCGTTGCGAACGTGCCGCGCCGTGCGTAGGAGACGACCAGGTGGTCGGTCTCCAGGCGCTTGAGTGCCTCCCGCACCGGGGTGCGGCCGATCCCGAGGGACGCCGCGAGCGCGCCGTCGTTGATCGGCTCGCCCGGCCTGATGTCCAGCATGATCAGCCGATCGCGGATGCGCTCGTAGGCCGCGTACGCCAGCGAGATCGGCGCGCCGATCGCCGTCGGGGCGGGCGCCTGAACGTCGGTCATACCAAGTCACCGCTTTCTGATCCGGACCGTTGACATGTGTCTTCGCCACCAAGCATACTGGTGATCCGGAACTAATATATCAATCGTACTTCAAGAATTTGGGAGTTCATCGTGGTTGACGTCTTGACCGCCTCGCTCGCGGACCTCGATCCCGAGGTCAGCGAGCAGATCGACGCCGAGCTGAGCCGCCAGCAGACGACGCTGGAGATGATCGCCTCGGAGAACTTCGCTCCCGCAGCCGTCATGGAGGCCCAGGGATCGGTCCTCACCAACAAGTACGCCGAGGGCTACCCCGGCCGCCGCTACTACGGCGGCTGCGAGCACGTCGACGTGATCGAGCAGCTCGCCATCGACCGCCTCAAGGCGCTCTTCTCCGCGGAGTACGCCAACGTGCAGCCGCACTCGGGAGCCCAGGCCAACGCCGCGGCGATGTTCGCGCTCCTCGAGCCCGGCGACACCATCCTCGGTCTCTCGCTGGCCCACGGCGGCCACCTGACCCACGGCATGAAGATCAACTTCTCCGGACGCCTCTACCAGGTCGTTCCGTACGAGGTCAGCCGCGAGGACTTCCTGATCGACATGGCCGAGGTCGAGCGCCTCGCCCTCGAGCACAGGCCCAAGCTGATCGTCGCCGGCTGGTCCGCCTACCCCCGTCAGCTGGACTTCGCGGAGTTCCGCCGGATCGCTGACCTGGTCGGCGCCCGCCTCATGGTCGACATGGCCCACTTCGCCGGCCTGGTCGCCACCGGCCTTCACCCGAACCCGGTGCCCTTCGCCGACGTCGTCACCTCGACGACGCACAAGACGCTGGGCGGTCCGCGCGGCGGCGTCATCCTCACCAACGACCCCGGCGTCGCCAAGAAGATCAACTCCTCGGTCTTCCCCGGCCAGCAGGGCGGGCCGCTCGAGCACGTCATCGCCGGCAAGGCGGTCGCCTTCAAGGTCGCCGCTGAGCCCGAGTTCCGCGAGCGCCAGGAGCGTACGCTCCGCGGTGCCCGCATCATCGCCGAGCGGCTGCTCGCCGAAGACGTCGCGGCCGCGGGAGTCTCGGTCGTCAGCGGAGGCACGGACGTCCACCTCGTGCTGGTCGACCTGCGCGACTCCGAGCTCAACGGCCAAGACGGCGAGGACCGGCTCCACCGCATCGGCATCACGGTCAACCGCAATGCCGTCCCGTTCGACCCGCGCCCGCCGATGGTCTCCTCCGGTCTGCGGATCGGCACGCCCGCCCTGGCCACGCGCGGGTTCGGCGACTCCGACTTCAGCGAGGTGGCCGACATCATCGCGGCCGCGTTGAAGGACGACTTCACCGACGAGACGGCGGATGCGCTGCGCAGCCGAGTCACCGTGCTCGCCGAGAAGCACCCGCTCTACCCGCATCTCCTCGATTCGAACGGAGCCGAGTGATGGCAGACCTGCTGCCCGAGCACCCCGACTTCCTCTGGCGCAACCCGGAGCCCAAGTCCTCCTACGACGTCATCATCATCGGTGGCGGCGGACACGGCTTGGCGACGGCGTACTACCTCGCGAAGAACCATGGCATCACCAACGTCGCCGTCCTCGAGCGTGGTTGGCTCGCCGGCGGCAACATGGCGCGGAACACGACGATCATCAGGTCGAACTACCTGTGGGACGAGTCCGCGGCGATCTACGAGCACTCCCTCAAGCAGTGGGAGGTGCTCCCCGACGAGCTCGACTACGACTTCCTGTTCAGCCAGCGCGGCGTGCTCAACCTCGCCCACACGCTGCAGGACGTACGTGACTCGGTGCGTCGTTGCGAGGCCAACCGCCTCAACGGGATCGACGCCGAATGGCTCGACGCCGACCAGGTGAAGGAGGTCTGCCCGATCATCAACACCAGCGACAACATCCGCTACCCGGTCCTCGG
>JALZDD010000756.1 GCA_030862715.1 Actinomycetota bacterium
CGTCAAGACGAGCCGACTCGGCAGGGAATCGTGTCAGGACGCGCCGACTCGCGCGTTGTGGGGTGGCTCATGTGACGCGTCGCACGCACTGGGTGACAGAATCGGACACATGGCCGATCGCAGCGCTCCCGACCAACCCGCCAAGGGAAAGGTCCTCGTCGTCGATGATGATGCCTCGCTGAGCGAGATGCTTGCGATCGTGCTGAGACAAGAGGGGTTCGACTCACAGCTCGTCGCCCGTGGCGACATGGCGCTGCCGGCGTTCCACGACTACAAGCCCGACGTGGTGCTGCTCGACCTGATGCTTCCCGGGATTGACGGCATCGAGGTGTGCAAGCAGATCCGCAAGGAGTCGGGCGTGCCGATCGTCATGCTCACCGCGAAGGGCGACACGGTCGACGTGGTGGTCGGGCTCGAGTCCGGGGCCGATGACTACGTGGTCAAGCCGTTCAAGCCCAAGGAGCTGATCGCGCGGATCCGGGCGCGGGTGCGCAGGCACGGCGACGCCGTGCCCGAGGTGCTGGAGATCGGCGACCTCACCATCGATGTGGCCGGCCATCAGGTCACCCGAGGCGATGAGCAGATCCAGCTCACGCCGCTGGAGTTCGACCTGCTGGAGTGCCTGGCCCGCAAGCCTCATCAGGTCTTCTCCCGCGAGGTGCTGCTGGAGCAGGTGTGGGGCTACCGTCACGCCGCCGACACCCGGCTCGTCAACGTGCACGTCCAGCGGCTGCGTTCCAAGGTCGAGCACGATCCGGAGAACCCCGAGATCGTCGTCACCGTCCGCGGCGTCGGCTACAAGGCAGGGCCCGTGTGACACTCCAGCAGGTCGTCCGCACGACAGCCCGGACGCCCAAGAAGCTCCTGACCACCTGGCGCCGGTCGATCCAGACCCGCGTCGTGGTCTACACCGTGCTCCTCACCGCGGCCGCCGTCAGCCTCGTCGGGCTGATCCTGCTCGAGCAGATCGGCGACGAGCTGGTCCAGGACCGGGTCGCCGCGGCGAAGGCGGAGGCCTCTGAGGAGCTCTCCGCGGCCCGCGCCAACATCGCGGAGACCTCGGGCGCCAACGGTGGCACCCCGCTGCAGCGCAACGACCTGGGCGACCCGATCATCCAGCGCAGCGTCTCGCGCGGCTACGGCGTCGTCATGGCCGGTCCGGTGACCTCGACCTCCGGCCGGATCAGCGACGACGGTGTCGAGTGGACACCCGGTGTGGACGTACGCAGCGTCCCGCGCAACCTCGAGGACCGGTTCCAGACGATCCGCGCCGAGCCGGCCTGGACCTACACCAGGATCTCCTACGACGACGGCGGGCGGTCATCGACCCCCGGCATCGTGATCGGGTCGCAGCTGGAGCTGCACGACGACACGTACAACGTCTACTTCCTCTTCCCGATGAACCAGGAGCAGGAGACGCTCGGCGTCATCACCCGCGGGCTGCTGGCCGCCGGCGCGATCCTGATCCTGCTGATCGGTGTCGGCAGCTGGATCGTGACCCGCCACGTCGTCACGCCCATCCGGATCGCCCGCCGGACCGCCGAGCGGCTCGCTGCCGGCCGCCTCGAGGAGCGGATGGTGGTCCACGGCGAGGACGACCTCACCGGTCTGGCGATCTCGTTCAACCAGATGGCCAGCGGGCTGCAGAACCAGATCCGGCAGCTCGAGCACCTCTCCCGCGTCCAACGACGGTTCAGCTCCGACGTCTCCCACGAGCTGCGTACGCCGCTCACCACCGTCCGCATGGCCAGCGACGTCCTCTACGAGGCCAGGGACACCTTCGACGCCTCGACGGCCCGGGCGGCCGAGCTGCTGCAGACCGAGCTGGACCGGTTCGAGACGCTTCTGGGCGACCTGCTCGAGATCAGTCGCTTCGACGCCGGGGCGGCCGTGCTCGACCTCTACGACACGGATCTGACCGCGCTGGCCCACACCGTCGTCGAGGCCTACACGCCGCTCGCCGACAAGCGCGACATCGAGCTGAAGGTCGTCGCTCCGAGCCATCCGTGCATCGCCCAGGTCGA
>JALZDD010000757.1 GCA_030862715.1 Actinomycetota bacterium
AGCACGCCGACGAGCTGGCCGGGATCATCCTCGAGCCGCGGCTCCAGGGCGCGGGCGGGATGTGGGTCTACGACGACCGCTGCCTGGTCGTGCTCCGCGAGATCGCCGACGAGCACGGGCTGGTGCTGATCTTCGACGAGATCGCCACCGGCTTCGGCCGCACCGGCGACCTCTTCGTGTCCTCGCTGGTCACCCCCGACATCCTCTGTCTGGGCAAGGCGCTCACCGGCGGCTACATGACCCTGGCCGCCGTGCTGACCACGACCGACGTGGCGCACGCGATCTCCCGGAGCGAGTCGGGCGTCCTCATGCACGGGCCGACCTTCATGGGCAACCCACTCGCCTGCGCGGTCGCGCTGGCCTCGCTCGACCTGCTGGCCGCCCGCGGCTGGGAGGAGGACGTGTCCCGGGTCTCCGCCGCGCTCTCGACGGGCCTCACCCCGCTGGCCGCCGCTCCGGGCGTCAGCCAGGTCCGCGTCCTCGGCGCCGTCGGCGTGGTCCAGCTCGACCATCCGGTGGATGTCGCCAATGCCACCGACGCCGCGCTGCGGGAGGGCGTCTGGATCCGGCCGTTCCGCGACCTGATCTACACGATGCCTCCCTACATCACCGGCGAGGACGACCTCGCCCGCATCTGCCGGGCCGTCGCCGCGGCCACGGAGGTGGCCTGATGACGTGGGCGACGTGGCTGGCAGAAGCGGCCACCGGACGAGAGGCGGCCGGGCTGACCCGGCGGCTGCGGCCGCGGGGACCCGATGACAGCATCGTCGACCTGGCCGGCAACGACTATCTGGGCCTCTCCGGCCACCCGGACGTACGCCGTGCCGCGGCCGACGCGGCCATGCTCTGGGGCGGCGGCGCGGGTGCGTCCCGGCTGGTCACGGGCACCTTGACCCTGCACGGAGACCTGGAGGCCGAGCTCGCCGACTGGCTCGGCCAGCCGGGCGCGCTGACGTTCTCGACCGGCTACCACGCCAACCTCTCGATCGTCAGCGCCCTGGCCGACCGGACCGCGCATGTCGTCTCGGACGCGCACATCCACGCCTCGCTGATCGACGCCGTACGGCTCTCCCGCGCCCAGCTGACGGTCGTGCCGCACAACGACGTGGCGGCGGTCCGAGCGGCGCTCGCGGCGCGTCCAGGCGTACGCAGCCTCGTGCTGGCTGAGTCCGTCTACTCCGTCCTCGGCGACGAGGCGCCGTTGACGGAGCTGGCGGAGGTCTGCGCGGAGCACGGCGCGCTGCTCGTCATCGACGAGGCCCACGGCGTAGGTGTGCACGGGCCGGGGCTCGTCCACCGCCAAGGCCTCGCCGGGCGGCCCGACGTGCTCGTCACCGCGACGCTCTCCAAGAGCCTGGGCAGCCAGGGCGGCGCCGTACTGGGGCCGCGAACGGTCCTCGACCACCTGGTCAACACCGCCCGCCCGTTCATCTTCGACACCGGCCTCGCCCCGGCCTCCGCCGCCGCGGCCCTGGCCGCCGCGCGGATTTCGCGTGCTCGCCCGGACCTCGCCGACACCATCCGCGCGCGCGTCACCGACCTGGCCCGGACCCTCGGCGTCCCGGCCCCCGCCGGCGCGGTGCTGTCGGTGCCGATGCCGTCCCCCGAGGCGGCAGTCTCCGCCCAGGCGGATCTGCTCAGTGAGGGCGTACGCGTCGGCTGCTTCCGCCCGCCGTCTGTCCCCGACGGGGTCTCCCGGCTGCGGGTCACCGCCGGAGCGGGTGTCACCGACGAGGAGTGGAAGCGGGCCACCAAGGCCATCGACACGGTCGTGGGTGAGGTCCGGTGAGCGGGTCGACCGGGCGGGTGGTGATCGTCACCGGCACCAACACGGGCGTCGGCAAGACCGTCGCGACGGCGACGCTGGCCGCCCGGGCGCGCACGAACGGCGAGAAGGTCACGGTCGTGAAGCCGGTGCAGACCGGCACCGCCGACGGCGACTGCGACGCCGCCGAGATCCACCGGCTGACCGGGATCGAGGTCCACGAGCTGACCCGGCTCGAGGAGCCGCTCGCGCCCGACACCGCCGCCCGGCGGGCCGGGGTGGAGATCC
>JALZDD010000779.1 GCA_030862715.1 Actinomycetota bacterium
TCACGGACCATCTTCCGCTAATCTTCTACACGTTGCTTCGGTAACACTGCGCCTGTAGCTCAACGGATAGAGCATCTGACTACGGATCAGAAGGTTTGGGGTTCGAATCCCTACAGGCGCGCAGAACACGAAGAAGCCCCTGACTAGGCGAGAAGCCCGGTGAGGGGCCTTCTTCATTTCCACAAGGCGCCCCACGCAAGGGCGTTTGCCTTCACTCTATGCTTTCAGGAGCACGTCAGCGGCCCTATGGGGAGTCGTCCCATGGTCGACCTCGGCAGCGAGTACGAGCGCGAATGATCTGACCCGCCGTTCGAATTCACCAAGAAGCGTGTGCGTACGAAGGGCTGTCTGGGCGGATCCGAGAGGCCGCGCAGAGCGTGGGCTGTGCTGTTGGTGTGGGAGGAGTGCGTGGCCGGCGAAATGCCGCCAGGGGCCGCCCGCGACGGGTGGCCCCTGGCGACTTCTTGCGCTAGGCAGTTCGGCGCGGTGGTCAGTGCCGGACGGTCAGTTCTGATGGCTTGACGCGGGAGCGAATCTCCCGGCTTGCCGGCACAGCGGCGATGATGAGTGCCCCGATGACGGCTGGGATGGCGAAGCCGTAGAAGTTCCACTCGATGCCGTTGCCGGAGGCGAGGAGCCAGGCGCCGTACGTTGGGCCGACGATTGCGCCGATCCGTCCGATGCCGAGCGACCAGCCGAGGGCGGTGGCCCGAGCGCTGGCGGGGTAGTGGGTGGCGACATAGCCGTTGATGAGGATCTGAGTGCCGGTCGTGCCGAAACCGGCCGCGGCGATGAGCGCCATCAGCAGCCCGGCCTCAGGCTTGGTGGCGAGGACGGCGAGGGATGCGGCAGCAGACCCGAAGGCGGCGATCGTGACGGCCTTGGATCCCCACTTGTCGGCGAGCAACGAGACCAGGAGAGAGCCGACGACGGCCCCGACGTTGAGCACGAGGAGGAAGGTGAGCGCCGAGCCGAGCGGGAAGCCGGCGGTGGTCATGATCTTGGGTAGCCACTGGTTGAGGCCGTACACGAGAAGCAGTCCGATGAAGCTCGCGGCGCCGAACAAGATCGTGGCGATGATGCGGTTGCCGGCGAAAAGGGTCGCGACGGCGTTCTTCTTCTCCATGCCGCCGGGCTCCGTCGGGAGAGGGATGCCGTACCGCGCGGCGAGGGCTTCGGCCTCGTCGCGGCGTCCGCGAGCGAGAAGATAGGCCGCAGATTCGGGAAGGAACTTCCAGGCGAACGGGACGACGATCAGGAGCGGAGCGATGCCGACCCAGAAGAGCACCCGGAAGCTGTGATCGGGCAGGAGATTGATCGCCAGGACCGCAGCCAGCACGCCGCCGATGGAGAACCCCGAGAACATCAGCGCGTTGTTGAAGTTACGACGGTGCGCGGGGGCGTACTCGACGGTCAATGCGATGGCCGTGGGGACGACGCCGCCGAGGCCCATCCCGGTGACGAAGCGCATCGCGCCGAAGATCTCGGGGGAGGGGGCCATTGCGCTCAAGCCCATGGCGATGGAGAACCAGGCGATGCTGGCCAGCATGATGCGGCGCCGCCCGAGGACATCGGTGAGGGCGCCGGCGATCAGGGTGCCGACCACCATGCCCATGAGTGCATAGCTTCCGATGGCGCCGACCTGCGGCAGCGTCAGCTGCCACTCGGAGCCGGGTGCGGTCAGGGCGGGTACGACGGCGCCGTACACGATCAGGTCGTAGCCGTCGAAGATGATCGTGACCAGACAGATGGCCACGACCCAGAGGCCGGAGGAGCGGCCCGACGTCGAGGCATGCGCTGTATCAACCATGGGTTCCTGCTTTCGGGCGGTTGTGACGTACGACACAGAAAGTAGAACAATAAGGCGACGGCCGTCAACAAGATGGCACATAATTTGCCTGGCGGCTGTTGGATGTCACCCATGGGGCAAGGTGGTACCCGGCGGGGCCATGGCTTGATCAATGGGTGCCCAGGACAAGGAGTGGCAAGTGAAACCTCGGTCGATCGTCTTCGATCTCTTCGGCGACTACGTTCGGTACGTCGGCGGGGAGATCCGTTTGCGCGCGCTCGTCGATCTCTTGGCTGCGTTCGATGTCGGGGACAGCACCGTGCGGGTGGTGATGAACCGCCTCCGCAAGGAGGAGTGGTTCGATGCTCGACGGGAGGGGCGAGAGACCGTGTTCGTGCTCAACGAGCGGTCGTGGCGAATGCTCGATGAGGGGCGGGAACGGATCTTCAAACGGACCACGAGCCCATGGGATCGCCGTTGGTCGATGGTCATCTACACCGTCCCCGAGTCGGATCGCCCGCTTCGGGAGGAGCTGCGCAAGGAGCTTGCCTGGATGGGGTTCGGCACCCTGACCGCATCGACATGGCTGAGTCCCTGGGATCGGCTGAAGGCGGTCGAGGAGCGTTTCGGAGGGCGACCTGGCCTGCGGTTGGACCTGCTCCGGTGTGAGTCGACCGGCCTGGCCAAAGATCGCGAGATGGTCGAGCGCTGCTGGGATCTCGAGTCGCTCAATGCCGACTATGCCGCCTGGCTGGCTGCGTGGCGTCCGCGGATGGCGGACTACCGAGCCGGCCGGCTGGAGCCGCGCGACGCTCTGGTCGAGCGGATGCGGATGATGCACAGCTATCGGCTCTTCCCGTTCCGGGATCCGGACCTTCCTGAGGAGCTGGTTCCTGCGGGATGGAGGGGTGGTGAGGTGCACAGTCTCTTCCTCGAGGCGCATGAGCTGCTGCGCCTGCCTGCGGAGTCCTTCTATCGGGAGATCGCCACCTGACTCATCTGTGTCAGATGATTGACGGCCGGTGGAAAAATGAGTTACAAAGGCCGTGGCGGCATCGAGTGGTGCTCGTCACAGCACTGACTCGACTCCGGAGGTCCCATGCGACCCGTTCGTCTGGCCCTGATGGCCGCAGGCGCTGCCCTGCTTCCGATCGCTGCCATCGGCAGCGATGCAGCGATCGCCACCACAGCTGCCTCATTCACCCAGGCCGTTGACGCTGCGACGCAGCGCTCGGTCGATGATCTGCTCGCCGCGCCCGCCGATGCGCCCCAGCTGGAGAACGCCGGGGTCTGGAAGGCAGAGCCGACGATGGTGTGCCACACCTCGGCCTACCGCCAGGGTGAGTTCCTCAACCAGGGTTGCATCTACGACGACCAGGGCGCGCAGCTGGTCCCGACCAACTGGCCGGAGCATGCGATCACCCCGGCGTACACGTATCCGGACAACCCGGCCTACCGCGCCAATGCTGCCGACATCGTCGAGGTCCGGGTGAAGCCGCTGGCCGACGCAACAGCGTTCCGGGTCACGTACAACACGATGATCGACCCAGAGCTGGTCGGCACCACGATCGCGCTGGGGAACTCCACAACGCCGCGGCCCGCCCCTCACGGAGCGAACACCGCCATGCCGGCCAAGGTCTTCGTCACCACTCACGGCTCGACCGGCGACATCGTCGAGGCCGCGACGGGCAACGAGCTCGCCACGCAGCCGGACGTCAGTGTTGACCTCGAGCGTCGCCAGACCACCATCAAGGTCCCTCACGCGGCCTTCGACCCGGCCCGCAACACCGTCCGTGTCGCTGCCGCGGCCGGTCTCTGGGACACGGCCAACGACCGGTTCCTGCTCCCGCGGATCGCTGCCGACAAGACCCATCCCGGCGGCGCGGTCCCGACCGACCTCACTCCGAGCGCGTACTTCGACGTGGCTTTCCGCTACGGCGAGCCGTTCGACTCCCCGTGGCGCAACGACGACCAGAAGAAGGCGCTGGCCGCCGGCAACATCTCCCGCTTCCACGCCGATGTCGACTTCGCCAAGCTTGCTGCGGGCACCGACGACGAGCTGACAGGCACCCCGGTGGGGGTGCCCACCGCTGGATACATCGAGCGGATCTACCCGACGCATTTCGAGTCTCGGCAGGGCCGGCGCCTGGTCACCGATCCGGGTGCTCCGACCGTCGGGTCACTGACCCAGCAGAACGGCCCGGTCGACGGGCTCGACGGCTCGACCGTGAGCGCCCAGTTCGGCTGGGTGTGCCGCGACGAGTGCGTCCCCGACCTCCCCGGCCGGCTCCAGCGTTACCTCGCCTACGTGCCCAAGATCGCCGCGCCGGCCGACGGCTATGCCAGCCTGCTGTGGACCCCGGGGTTCGCGCAGACCCCTAACGACCAGGTCTACGACCCGGGCATGCTCGAGGCCTTCCCGACCAAGGACAAGGACCTCTTCCACAAGTTCGCCGAGCGTGAGAGCGCGCCGACCGTGGTGATCGCCGTCGACGGCCGTGGCAACGACGAGTGGTACTACGGCGAGTCCGGCGCCAGCGTGATCGAGGCTCTGGGCGACGCCCGCCGCGTCTTCGATCTCGACCCGACCCGCACCGTGATGAGCGGCTTCTCCTCGGGTGCGTACGGCGCCAACAAGCTGTCGCTGCAGTTCCCCGATCTGTTCAGCAAGGCCTTCATCTGCGACGGTCTCAACAAGGCACCCTCGATCCCCGGTCTCAACGGTGTCTTCGACGTCACCCCGGTCGACACCGGCACCCAGCACGAGCCCGGCTCCACGCTCACCGAGCTGCTGCCGTCGCGGCGCAACCAGCCCGTTGTCGAGTGGGCCGGCCTACCCAACAGCTACATCCCCTACAACCTGCCCCGCGAACGCGCCGAGGCCTACATCGCCGGTGACTACGACTTCCAGTTCACCACCTGGATCGGCGCCTCCTCCGAGCACGTCGTCCAGTGCGCCAACGGCACCTGGGACGTCGCGACCAAGCGCCTCGGTGACATGCGTGGAGTCCAGAACCCGCACCACGTCACGTACGTCCGCAACCCCGCGATGGACGACCCGGCCTCCGGCATGGTCGGCAACCGGGCCTACTGGGTGAGTGCGATCGAGACCCGCAGCGAGAAGGCGACCGACCTCGGCACCATCGACGTCATCTCGCGAGGGTTCGGCAAGGCCGACGCACCCACCGAGCCGGTCGTGCTCGGCCAAGGTGTCGAGCCAGGGACAACGGTCCCGCTCAACCCGTACACCACCGAGACTCGTACACCGAAGCCAGCCCTGGATGTCGCGAAGGCCAACGAGCTCGAGATCACGGCGACGAACATCTCCGAGATCACCATCGACCCGCGCAAGGCTCAGGTCACCTGCTCCGTCGACCTCCAGGTCAAGACCGACGGCCCACTCACCATCCACCTCGTCGGCTGCGGCGACCGCACCTTCGGTGCCTGAGGAGGACCCGATGACGATCACAGACAGCCCCGTGAAGATCGAGGCCTCGGACGCCTCCGACCAGCCGGTCCGTACGCCTGAGCTCGACGCCCTCTACCGCGGGTTCGAGTCCGAGCTCCTGGTCCCGCTGTGGACCGAGATCGGCGACCTGATGCCCGCTCACCCGAGGTCGAAGGCAGTGCCGCACCTGTGGTGCTGGCAGGACCTGCTCCCGCTGGCCGCGCAGGCCGGCGAGCTGGTCCCCGTCGGCCGAGGAGGCGAACGGCGCGCGATCGCGTTGGCCAACCCGGGCCTGAGTGGCCGCCCGTTCGCCACTCCGACCTTGTGGGCCGCGATCCAGTACCTGAACCCTGGCGAGGACGCTCCGGTCCATCGGCACACGCAGAACGCGTTCCGGTTCGTGGTCGAGGGTGAGGGCGTGTGGACTGTCGTCAACGGCGATTCGGTCGCCATGCGCCGAGGCGATTTCCTGCCTCAGGCGGGCTGGAACTGGCATGGCCACCACAACGCGACCGCCGAGCCGATGGCCTGGATCGACGGTCTGGACATCCCCCTCCAGTACGCCGTCGACGCCACCTTCTTCGAGTTCGGTCCCGACGAGGTCGACAACCGGGAGACCCCGGACCGCTCGCGGTCCGAGCGGCTCTGGGGCCACCCGGGCCTGCGGCCGCTGACCCACCTCGGCCCGACCCCGGCCACACCCTTGCTCGCCTACCGGTGGGAGCACACCGACCGGGCTCTGGCAGACCAGCTGGCGCTGGAGAGCGAGGGTGTCGCCGCCACCGTCGGGCCGGGCCATGCGGCCGTCCGCTACATCAATCCGACCGACGGTGGGGACGTGATGCCGACCCTGCGTACCGAGTTCCACCGGCTCGCGCCGGGCACCGAGTCGGCCACCGTCAGCGAGGTCGGGTCCGCGGTCGCCCAGGTCTTCGACGGCGCCGGCGAGGTGACGGTCGGGGAGCACACCTGGGCCGTCGAGCGCGGCGACCTGTTCGTGGTCCCGAGTTGGCAACCGCTCACCGTCCGCACCGAGACCGGACTGGACCTGTTCCGGTTCAGTGACACACCCGTCTTCGAGACCCTGCACCTCCACCGTCGCCAGGAGACCACCCGATGAAGCTCGCCACCGTCCGCACCCCCGAGGGCACGCGCGCCGTCCGGGTCGAGGCCGACCACTACGTCGACCTCGGATACGAGGATGTGCGCCGCCTGCTCGAAGCCCCCGACTGGCGCGAGCTCGTCGGCTCGGATGGTCCCACGATCCCGCTCGAGACGCCGCTCGCCGCCGTTGTGCCCGAGCCCGGCAAGGTGGTGTGCGTCGGGCTCAACTACCGCAGTCACATCCTCGAGATGGGTCGCGACCTGCCCGAGCACCCGACGCTGTTCGCCAAGTTCGCCGACGCCCTCATCGGGCCGGGCGACAACATCGTCGCGGCGCCGGAGTCGGACATGGTCGACTGGGAGGCCGAGCTGGTCGTGGTGATCGGCTCGACCGTACGCCGCGCAGACGCGGAGACTGCGGCCGAGGCGATCGCGGGGTTCACGATCATGAACGACGTCACCATGCGCGACTGGCAGTTCCGCACCCGCGAGTGGCTGCAGGGCAAGACCTTCGACTCCACCACTCCGCTCGGGCCGGTGCTCGTCACTCCCGACGAGCTGCCGGGTGGAGTCAACCCGGTGTGCACGATTTCCACCAGCGTCAACGGCGAGGTGATGCAGTCCGCGGACACCTCCGACCTGCTCTTCACGCCGGTCAAGCTCGTCGAGTACGTCTCGACCATGATCACGCTCCGCCCCGGAGACGTCATCGCCACCGGTACACCGGCCGGGGTCGGGCACGCGCGCGACCCGCAGGTCTTCCTCAGGGCCGGCGACAAGGTGGTCACCGAGATCAGCGGCATCGGCCGGCTCGAGAACTCGGTCGTCGTGAGATGAGCAGCAGCGCCAGCACCGCGATGGCATGGGCCGAGTCCGGCACCGGGCTGTTCCTGGCTGAGCTGGCCAAGATCGAGGAGCCGGGTGGACCGTCCCGGCTTCCCTGCTGGAGCCTCGCCAACTTGGTCGCACACGTGCACTTCAACGCCGAAGCTCTGCGTCGGCTGGTCTCCTGGGCCGCCACTGGCGTCGAGTCCCGGATGTACGCCTCGCCCGAGCAGCGCGCGGCCGAGATCGGTGCTGGCTCTCAGCTGCCGGCAGAGGAGCTGCGGCGGCTCGTCAAGCAGTCGGCCCAGCTGCTCGTCGACGACCTCGCGGCGCTCGACAGCTCGGCCTGGGATGCCGAGGTCGTCACCGCCCAAGGCCGGACGATCCCAGCTCGGCAGATCCCGTGGCTACGGGCCCGCGAGGTGATGGTGCATTCCATTGACCTCGGCACCGGCCTCACCTTCGCCGACCTGCCCGGCGACTTCACCACCGAACTCCTCGCCGACGTCGTGCACAAGCGGGCCGGCGTCGGCGAGGCACCAGCCCTCGCCGCCTGGCTCACCGGGCGGGCCGCCGATCCGCCAGCGCTCGGTCCTTGGCTCTGACCCCCACTTTCTTGGAAGGACAATTCTCATGAACCTTCGCATCGCCTGCGTCGGCGGCGGTCCCGGCGGACTCTTCTTCGCCGCCCTGGCCAAGCAGGCCCATCCCGAGGCCGAGATCACCGTCTTCGAGCGCAACCGCGCCGAGGACACCTTCGGCTTCGGTGTCGTCTTCTCCGACGCCACCCTGGCCGGCATCAACGCAGCGGACCCGGTGCTGCGAACCGCGCTCGATGACTTCGGCGTCCACTGGGACGACATCGAGGTCCGCCTCCAGGGGCAGACCTTCGGCTGCGGAGGCAACGGCATGACCGCCATCGTCCGCAAGACCCTCCTCCAGTTGTTGCAGGAGCGAGTGATCGCGGCGGGTGTCGACCTACGTTTCTCTACGGAGGTCACGGTCGACGACCCTTCGACAAGCTCAGGACACCGCCTCGACGGCTACGACCTGGTCGTCGCCTGCGACGGCGCCAACTCCGCCATCCGCGAGCGCTTCGCCGACGACTTCGCACCGTCCTTCGAGACCGCGACCGCGAAGTTCATCTGGTTCGGCACGACCTACGAGTTCGACGGGCTCACCTTCGTCCACGAGCGCGGCGAGCACGGCGTCTTCGCCGTCCACGGCTACCCGATCGCGCCCGGGCTCTCGACCTTCATCGTGGAGACCGACGAGGAGACCTGGCGCCGAGCGGGCCTCGACGAGTTCGACACCGGCCAGCCGCCTGGCGCCAGTGACCTGAAGTCGAAGGAGTATCTCGAGAAGCTCTTCGCCCAGCAGATCGACGGCCACCGGCTGGTCACCAACAACTCCCGCTGGGCCAACTTCCGCACTCGCCGGGCCGAGCGCTGGACCCGCGGCAACATCGCTCTGCTCGGTGATGCCGCCCACACCGCCCACTTCTCGGTCGGGTCGGGCACCAAGATGGCGATGGAGGACGCGATCGCCCTCGCCACGGCCCTCAGCGAGCATCCCGGCGACGTGTCCGCGGCGCTGGTGGCGTACGAGGCCAGCGCCCGCCCTCCCGTGGAGAAGATCCAGGGCTCGGCCAGGCCGAGCCTGTCGTGGTGGGAGCACTTCGGGCGCTACCACGACACTCTCGAGCCGTGGCAGTTCGCCTTCCACTTCATGAGCCGCAGCATCGGCGCCGCGAAGATCGAGCGCCGCGACGCCGGCTTCGTCGCGGCGGCCCGTGCGAGCTGGAAGGACAGCAAGGGTGCGGATGTCCTGGCCACCGCCTTCCCGCTCGGCGGGCACACCCTCCCCGGTCGTCGCGTCGACCTCGATGCCGTACGCCGCACGGGTGCGCGCCTGCTCGAGGTGGAGGCCCCCGAGGCCGAAGCCGACCTGGGGGCGGCGAGGCAACGGCTCCAGGACGAGCTCGAGGTGAAACCTGACCTGGTGATCGTCCGCGGCGGCTCCGTGCTGTGTCGGACCCTCCTGTCGGAGGAGGCGCGCCTCGGCGCCGGGGTTCCCACCCTGCTCGTCGAGCCCGAGGCCTCGGACGATCTGGTCGTGACGCTCGTGCTCAGCGGTCGGGCCGACCTGGTTGCGGAGGAGCCCGCCGATGACTGATCTGAGTGCACTCTTCGCCCCGCGTGGGATCGCGGTGATCGGGGCCTCGACCGACCCCGCCAAGCTGGGTTCGGTGATGGCACGGTCGCTGGCGACCTTCGACGGCCCGGTCGTCGGCATCAACGAGCGGTTCGAGGCACCCCGTGAGGGGCTCTTCGGGTCGGTGGCCGCAGCGATCGATGCCGGTCATGGCCCGATCGACCTCGCCGTCCTCTGCATTCCCGCACCGCTGTGCGCACCGGCGTTGGAGCGCGCGGCCCAGACAGGCGTACGGGCAGCTCTGGTCTGCGCCGGCGGATTCGCGGAGGTCGACGAGACCGGTGCCGCCCACCAGGCCGCGCTGGCCGAGGTGGCGGATCGTCACGGCGTCCGGGTGCTCGGGCCGAACACCTCCGGCTTCCTCGCACCTCACCGTCGCATCCACGCCACCTTCGTGCCGGGCGCCGCCACGGTGCCCGCCGGCGGGGTCGGCGTCGTGGCGGCGAGCGGCGGCGTCAACCACGTGCTGGCCTACCGGCTGGCTTCGGCGGGCTACGGGGTTTCCCTCGCGGTCGGACTGGGCAACGCTGTAGACGTGACCACCGCTGACGTGCTCGAGCACCTCACGACCGACCCGGAGACCACCGCGATCGCCCTCCACATCGAGTCGGTCGCCGACGGGGCGCGCCTCCTGGAAGCCGTACGCCACGCCGCGGCCGTCAAGCCGGTCGTCGCCCTCGTGGTCGGCAAGGCCGACGTCGGGGACTTCGCGAAGTCGCACACCGGCGCCCTCGCCACCGCGTGGCGCACGACCCGTTCGGTGCTGGCCCAAGCCGGCGCCGTGGTCGTCGACAACGAGCAGGAGCTGGTCACCGCCGCTGGGCAGCTGTCGCTGACCAGGCTCGCACCCGCCGTCTCTCCGGGGGTCGCGCTCGTCACGGCGCAGGCAGGACCAGGGCTCCTGGTGATGGACGAGCTGCGGTCCGCGGGAGTCGCGATGCCGCTGCTGGCGTCCGAGACCCAAGACGACGTCGGCCGGCTGTTGCCGCCGATGACCTATCAGGCCAACCCCGTCGACACCGGCCGGCCGGGAGCGACCTTCGGCAAGATCGTCAGCACCGTCGCAGCGGACACGGCGATCGACCTGGTCGCGATCTACGCCCTCTCTGAGCCCGACGCCCTCGACCTCGGGGTCACCCTCCGCGAGGCGTCCGCCCCGAGCCCGATCACCGTCGGGACCGGAGGCACCGATGCCGAGACGACTCCTGAGCGCGACAAGCTGATCGCCGACGGCATCGCGGCCCACGACGGGCCGGCGGCTCTCGCTCAGGCCGTCATCGCGTTGGTGCGCGACGCCCAGCAGCAGCACCGCGTGGCCTCGTCCCTGCACGATGTGGTGCTGCCGACGGCGGTCTCCGCCGCCATCGTCGGCACGCAGGAATGGGACGAGCATGACGCAAAGCGGCTGCTCGACCTCGTCGGGATCACCACGCCCCGACGCCATGCCTATGCCACGGTCGCCGACGCTCGGTCCGCCCTCACCGATCTCACCGCCCCGCTCGCGGTGAAGATCCTCGACTCGACGGTGCTGCACAAGACTGACATCGGAGGGGTCCACCTCGGTGTCACCACCCAGCCAGCGCTCGACGACGCACTCGACGCGCTGGCGGAGATCGGTGCCCAGCGGGTCCTCGTCGAGGAGATGGCTCCCGGGGGCGTCGACCTCATCGTCGGTGTCCGCCGCGACCCGGTCTTCGGGCCGGTCGTCCTGCTCGGTCTCGGTGGCACCATCGCCGAGGCGCTCGCCGATGTCGCGATCGCCTCAGTCCCGCTGCGTGCCGCCGATGTGGAGTCGCTGGTCGATCAGCTGGCCGGGGCCGCCGTGCTCCGCGGCTGGCGCGGCGGCCCAGCCGTCGACCTCGACAGCCTCGCCGGCTTGCTCACCGCTCTCGGTCAACTGCTGATCGACCACCCCCACCTCGACGAGATCGAGATCAACCCGCTTCGCATCACGCGCGAGGGCCTCGTCGCCCTCGACGCGGTCATCACCACGAGGAGTTCCGATGGTCACGCCCATCAGTGAAGGTGTCGTCCCCTGGCCGGCTGAGGTCGCCGCGGCGTACGTCGATGCGGGCTACTGGGAGAACCTTTCCTTCGGCGAGCAGCTCTGGGCGCAGGCCGACCGCACGCCCGAGGCGACAGCGCTGGTCGACGGGCCTGTTCGGATGACGTACGCCGAGCTGATCGCCCGCGCCGACACCGCCGCTACCCGGCTTGCCGGCCTCGGTCTGGAGCCGGGGCATCGGCTGGTCATGCAGCTGCCCAACGGCTGGGAGTTCGTCGTCCTCACCCTCGCCTGCCTCCGGGCGGGAGTGGCGCCGGTGATGGCGCTGCCCGGCCACCGCCGCCACGAGCTTGAATATCTCGCCAACCATGCCGAGGCGAGCGCGATCGCGGTGCCGGACGTCCTCCGTGACTTCGACCACCAGCAGCTCGCGCTCGACCTGCGCGGCGTGGTCCCGTCGCTGCAGACCGTGCTCGTCGCCGGTTCGGCCACCGATGGAGCGCTCGACCTGCGTGCCCTGCTCGAGTCGTCTGCCGACCCGGCAGCAGACCGAAGCCGCTGGGACGCCACCACGCCTGACCCGAGCGATGTCGCGGTCTTCCTGCTCTCCGGCGGGACCACCGGGCTACCCAAGCTGATCGCCCGGACCCACAACGACTACGTCTACAACGCGCGCTGCTCGGCGCCGATCTCCGGCCTGGATGCCTTGAGCGTGTATCTCGTCGCGCTGCCCGCGGGGCACAACTTCCCGCTCGCCTGCCCCGGGCTGCTCGGTACGCTGCTGGTCGGCGGCACCGTCGTGATGCTGGACAGCCCACACCCGGTCAAGGCGTTCGCGGCGATCGCGGCCGAGGGGGTCACCCACACCGCCGCCGTCCCCGCGGTCGCCCAGAAGTGGATCGACCACGCCGCCGAGGTCGGCAACGGCGACCTCGCGACGCTCCAGGTGCTCCAGGTCGGCGGGTCCAGGCTCGTCGACGAGGTCGCCCGCAGGGTGGGGCCTGTGCTCGGCTGCACGCTGCAACAGGTCTTCGGCATGGCCGAGGGACTGCTCAACTACACCCGGCTCGACGACCCCGAGGACGTCATCTGCTGCTCGCAAGGACGTCCCATGTCGCCGGCCGACGAGGTCCTCATCGTCGACGCCTTCGACCAGCCGGTCCCGGACGGGCAGTCGGGCGCGCTCCTCACCCGCGGTCCGTACACCCCACGTGGCTATTACCGCGCGGCGGAGCACAACGCCAGGGCGTTCACCGCCGAGGGGTGGTACCGCTCCGGTGACGTCTGCCGCTGGGACGCGACCGGCAACCTCGTCGTCGAGGGCCGCGACAAGGACTTGATCAACCGTGGCGGGGAGAAGATCTCCGCCGAAGAGGTCGAGAACCTCATCTACCTGCTTCCCGGGGTCGAACAGGTCGCCGCGGTGGCGATGCCGGACGCCAACCTGGGCGAGCGGGTCTGCATCTACGTCGTCTGCCGCGACGGCATGACCCTCGACCTCGACCAAGCACGCGAGGCGATGGTCGAGCGAGGCGTCGCGGCGTACAAGCTGCCCGAGCATCTCGTCCTCGTCCCCGGACTCCCGCAGACCAAGGTCGGCAAGATCGACAAGAAGGCGCTGCGCGAGGACATCGCGGAGCGACTGCACACCACCATCACCGCCAGCCACTGAAGCCACCAGGAGCACATCATGACCACCTTCGTTCTCGTCACCGGCGCCTGGCACGGCGGCTGGGCCTGGCGGCCCGTCGCCCAGCACCTCCGCGTGGCCGGCCACACCGTCCTCGCCCCGACCCTGCCCGGCCTCGCCGACGGCGACGACCCCACCGACCTGACCCTGGATGACGTCATCGGCTCGGTCGTCGAACTCATCGAGGGCCAGGACCTCACCGACGTCACCCTGGTCGGCCACAGCTGGGGCGGCTACGTCATCACCGGCGTCGCCAACGCCGTTCCCACGCGCATCGCCAAGGTCGTCTACTGGTCGGCGTTCGTCCCGGCCGCGGGCGTCCCGCTCTTCGACGAGTGCCCGCCCCACTACCAGGAGCTCTTCGCGGCCATGGCGGCAGCATCCGGTAACAACACAGTCACGATGCCGCTGGAAGTGCTGCAGGGCGGCTTCATCCAGGACGCCTCGGAGGACGTCCAGAAGCTGGTGCACTCGCTGCTGGTGGCGCAGCCGATGCAGTACTTCACCGCAGCTGTGGAGCCGCTGGACCAGTCGCACGACTTCGAGGCCGTCTATCTGCTCTCGGAGGACGACATCGGCCTGCCGCCGGGCGAGTACGGCTGGGCGCGCTTCGCCGACCGTCTCGGGGTGACCCCGGTGACCGCGCCGGGCAGCCACGAGGCCTGCCTCACCCGCCCCGCCGAGCTGGCTGAGGCGCTGCTGAAGGTGTAAAGCGCTGAAGATGGAAAGGCGCAGATACCGAGGGCAATCGGCGAGATCGACGGGTTGCGCGCGCCGGCTGGAGCCCGGCCCCATAATGTCTCGGTGACCCTTCCCCAGACCCTCGGGCGCCTGCGCCAGGTCAAGCCACTCGGTTCCGGCGGATTTGCCGAGGTGTGGCTCTACCACGACCCGGATCTCGACTCGCCCGTTGCCGTGAAGGTGCTCAGTGCCCAGTGGACGCAGGCGGCTGACATCCGGGAGCGGTTCCTGCAGGAGGCGCGCTTCCTCCGGTCGGTGGACTCGCCCCACGTCGTCTCGGTCCACGACATCGGCGAGACTCCGGCGGGGGCGCCCTACTTCGTGATGGCGTACGCCGATGCGGGAAGCGTCGCGGAGCTGATCACCCAGCACCCTCAAGGCATGCCGCCGCCATTGGTGGCCGACCTGGTGGCACAGGCCGCGTCCGGCCTCGACGCACTGCACGTGCGCTCGGTCATCCACCGCGACGTGAAGCCGGCCAACATCCTGCTCACCGGCGGGTCCGACGGTCGGCTGCGCGCGATGGTCGCCGACCTCGGTGTGGCCCGTGCGCTCGACCAGCACTCCGAGGTGACCAGGCAGATCGGGACGCCTGCCTACATGGCGCCCGAGCAGTTCGACGAGACGCTGCCGATCGACCATCGCGCCGACGTACGCAGCCTGGGCGCGGTCGCGTGGGCGATGTTCGCCGGGCGCTCGCCAGCGCCGGCGTTGACGGTCGTGTCCCGGGTTCCCGATCTCGGCACGGTTGCGCCGGTGCCGGCAACGGTGTCCGCGGTGATCATGCGCGCCCTCGAGCCACGGGCGGAGCACCGCTGGCCCGACGCGGGCAGCTTCGCCGCTGCACTCACTTCCGCGGCTGCGGGGCGGGCGGTCGCCGTACCTCCTCCTCCGGACGAGCAGACCGTGCTCCGTTCACCGTCTCCCACGCAGCCGCAGCCGCAGCCCGCGCGACGCCGGCGCAACGCCTTCCTGATCGCGGCCGCCGTAGGCACCGCCCTGGTGCTGGGCGGCGCCGCGACCTGGTTCGTGGCGCGCGGCGGTCCGGCCGAGAAGCCGGCCGGCGGCGAGGAGACCGCCGCGGGGCAACCGGTCAGCGGCGCGGAGACCGCGGCCGTTCGTTTCGTCGACGCGCTCCAGGCAGGTGACTGCGAGGCCGCGGGCCTCTACATCCCCGACCTCGGAGACCCGGCCGCGTGGGACTGCACCGATGACGCCAACGGCGGCGACGGCTTCTACTACCACATCCTCGAAGACCTCGAGGCCGACGGCGAGCGACGGGTCGAGGACCTCGGGGACGGGCTCTTCCGGGTGGTCTGGGTGGACCAGGGCTACGTCAACATGCAGCGCCAGGAAGACACTCTGTTCAAGGTGCAGCAGGTCGTCTGCTGCTAGCCCGAGACCCGGATGACCGTCCCCGGCAGGCTGAGAAGCACGAACGCACCGGTCGCGGCGAGGGTTCGTAGGGTGTGGAAGATCAGCCACGGCTTCTCGAACGAGGACACGGCGCCGTCGGCCGCCAGGGCGTCGTTCAGCGGCAGGTTCGCCGCGAAGGTGATGACGACGGCGGCCACGGCCAGGCAGGCGGCGGTGATGGAGACCGGGCTCCGGTGCCATCCGAGGAGGAGCAGGGCCAGGAGCGGGGCGCCCAGGAAGAAGGCCAGGAACACCGGGTTGACGATGACCACGTTGAGCCGGTTCATGACCCGTGCGTAGACCTCGTCCGGCTGGCCGTGCAGCGCCGGCATGAAGGCGACCAGGAAGGCGATGTAGATGCCGGCGGTGACGCCGTTGAGCAGCCTCGCGCCGGTGAGTACGACCTCGCTCATGACTGCTCACCCCGGTCGAGGTCATCGATGCTCCGAGCAGCTCGGCCCAGGACCGCCTCGACGTCGCTGGTCACGTATGCGTTGCGTCCGTCGAGAACCTCCTCGAAGAGGTACGCCAGCCCGGCCGCGTCGGCCGCCGGCAGCCCGGCCGCGGTCAGGACCGCGACGTAGTCCTCGGTGGGCATGGAGCGGTACGTCACGGTAGGCCCGCCGATGGCGTGCGCGGCCTCCTCGAAGGTGAGCAGCTGCGGCCCGGTGAGCTCGAGGACCCGGCCGACGTACCCCTTGTCGAGGAGGGTGGCGACGGCGACATCGGCGATGTCGTCGGCGTCCACGAACGGCTCGGCAACGGTGTGCTCGACCATGGTGAGCGACCCGGCCGCGAGCTCGTCCGCGAACGCACCTTCGGTGAAGTTCTGCAGGAAGAAGGCCGAACGCAGGATCGTCCACTCGGCGCCCGACGCCATCATGGCCTGCTCGGCTCGTTGGGCACCGTCCTCGCCGCGGCCGGAGAGCAGTACGAGCCGGCTGCAGCCCGCGGCGACCGCCTGGGCGGCGAACGCGCCGATGATCTCGTCGGCACCCGGCAGGCCGAGGTCCGGCTGGAAGGTCAGGTAGGCCGACGAGCAGCCGTCGATGGCCTCGGCCCAGGTGGTCTGGTCGTGCCAGTCGAACCGGGGTGTCGAGTGGCGGGTGACGGTACGTACGTCGTGGTCGAGGTTCTGGAGGCGACGGGCGACGCGCTGCCCGGTCTTGCCGGTGGCACCGGTGATGAGAGTTGTCATGCCTCTAATCTGGCCCGTAGCGAGCGACGATGGAATACGCCCGGCTCCAGGCAGCATGCGTTATCGTCTCAGAATGTCGTCACTGGATCTGCTCATGGACGGCCCGCGGGCCCAGGCCGCCTTCCTGCTGAAGGCGGTGTTCGCCGGGGAGTGGTCGATCACCGCCGAGGACGAGGTGCCGCTCACGGTCATCGCGATCGCACGCGGCGAGGCGGTCTTCACCGGCTGCGAGGGACCGCAGGAGGTGGCGGCAGGTGACGTGATCGTGTGCCGCGGGCCGGCGACCTATGTCATCGCCGACTCGGCCGATCGCCCCGCCGACATCCGGATCCTGCCCGGCCAGGTCTGTGTCGACCCGAGCGGGGCTCTGCTGGCCGAGGAGCTGGCGCTGGGCGTACGCACCTGGGGAAACAGCCGCTCGCCGGAGGCGACCGTGATGCTCATCGGGACCTATGAGCGCGAGACATCGGTGGGCTCGCTGCTGTTGTCCCGGCTGCCGACCAGCGTGGTGCTGCGCGGCTTCGACACCGCCGTCCTCGACCTCCTGTCGGCAGAGCTGGTGCGTGAGGAGGCTGGCCAGGCGGCCCTGCTCGACCGGCTGCTGGACGTACTCGTGGTCAAAGCCGTGCGTGAGGTGCTCGCGGCCTCCCCTGCCCTTCCCGCCGATGACGCGGTGGCCGCGGTGCTGCGGGCGATGGAACAGCACCCGGAGCTGCCCTGGACGGTCGCCGGCCTCGGTGAGCAGGTCGGTCTCTCGCGAGCCGCACTGGCCCGGCGCTTCACCGAGCAGGTCGGCGAGCCACCGCTGGCGTACCTGACAAGGTGGCGGCTCGCTCTGGCCGCAGACCTGCTGGTCGGCACGGACCTGACCCTGTCGGCGATCGCCGCACGCGTCGGCTACGCCAACCCGTTCGCCCTCAGCGCTGCCTTCAAGCGCCACCACGGCACCTCGCCGACCTCCTACCGGAGCCGCCACGTCGCCTGAGGCCTGGCCTACTCCTCGCGAAGGATCTTGGGCGGGCCTGCGGGGGTGGCCTCGCCGCGCTCGACGGCGGCGGTGTGGCTGGCGAGGGCGCGTTCGAGGAGCTCCATGAGCGGAGTCTCTTCTCGTGCGATCTGCAGGTACTTCGGGCCGAGGGAGACGATGATGTCGCGCTCGGCGAGGAGGGCGTTGTGGATGCGCTCGCGCTCGGCCGGGTCGGCGGTGTACTCGGCGTCGAGGTAGGCGGCGGCGTGCCGGCGGGCGTTGTTGATGGCGTTCTTCGCGCGGCCGCGCTTGCTGAAGAGCGAGGCGACGACGGTGACGACGAGTACGCCGAGGATGACGGTCAGAGAGAGGCCGGTGCTGACCTCGACGACGTGCACGGGATCGCCGTCGTTGACGAACGGGATGTTGTTCTCGTGGAGGGCGTGCAGGATCAGCTTCACGCCGATGAAGGCGAGGATCGCGGCCAGGCCGTAGGAAAGGAAGATGAGCCGGTCGAGCAGGCCGTCGAGCAGGAAGTAGAGCTGGCGCAGGCCGAGCAGCGAGAACGCGGTCGCGGTGAAGACGAGGTAGACGTTCTGGGTGAGGCCGAAGATCGCCGGGATCGAGTCGAGGGCGAAGAGGATGTCGGTGCCGCCGATGGCCACCATGACCAGCAGCATCGGCGTCAGGATGCGCTTGCCGTTCTCCACCGTGAAGAGCTTGTCGCCGTCGTAGTGCTCACTGACGTGGAACAGCCGCCGGGCCAGGCGGACGACGAAGTTCTCCCCGTGGGAGTCGTTGTCGGGCTTCAGCATGTTGCCGGCCGTCATCAGCAGGATCAGCCCGAACAGGTAGAACACCCAGGCGAAGGTGTTGATCAGCGCGGCGCCCACGAAGATGAATGCGGTGCGGGCGATGAGCGAGAACGTGATCCCGAAGAGGAGCACCTTCTGCTGGTCCTCGCGGGGCACCCGGAAGCTCGTCATGATGATCAGGAAGACGAAGAGGTTGTCGACCGAGAGCGCCTTCTCGGTGATGTAGCCGGCGAAGTACTCCCCGCCCATCGTGCCGCCGCCGAAGATCAGCACGCCGACGCCGAACAGCAGCGCGATCGCGACGTAGATCGTCGACCACGTGGCCGACTCCTTGAGCGTCGGGGTGTGGGCCTTGCGCACGTGGAAGATGTAGTCGAACCCGAGCAGGCCGACGATCGCGACGACGGTGACCAGCCACACCCATGTTGGTGCGCCCATAGTGACAAACCCCCTGAGAGTCGACCCGAGAGCGGATCGGCCTCAGCCTAGGCGGAGGTCCTGGGGATCGACAGCCCATCGATGATCTTGGGCAGCGCGTCGTCGAGAAGCCGGTCGGCACGGGGGTCCTCGGGGCGGATCGTACGCATCGTGACGCTGTGGAGGAACACGCCCATCATCGTCTGGGCGAGGAGGTCGGTCGGCATCGTGGAGGTGCGGTCGAGGCGGTCCAGGGCGAGGGCGACGACCTCGACGAGCTGCTCGCTGAGCGCGGTGAACGTCGCCGAGCTGATCTCTCGGGCGTCGGCATCGCGCAGGCTTTGCAGCACGACCTCGCTCTGCAGGACGAACCAGCGGTCCTGCAGCGGGCGGATCGCGTCGAAGGCCGCTCCGATCAGTGATCCGCTCGAGTCGGCGTCGGTGTGTTCGGCGACGGCGGTGCGTACGGCCTCGATCAGCCTCTCGGACTCCTCCTTGAAGGCCTCGAGCAGCACCTCGTCGACGGTGTTGAAGTTGGAGTAGAACGCTCCGCGCGTGTAGCCGGCCGCGCTGACCAGGTCGTCGACGGTGACCCGGCGCGCACCCCGCTCGACGAAGACGTCGACGGCCGCGGACAGCAGCCGGGCGCGGGTGTTCGTACGTCGCCTGGGGGCCTTCACCTCGGTCATGTAGTAATCCTCACATACGCCGACGATACATTTTTGTATTGAGTGCGTTAACGTACTGAATGTGTCCTCCTACCTCTACCGACTCGGCCGACAGGTCGCGCGTCACGCCAAGACCGTGCTGGCGCTCTGGCTCCTGCTCGCGGTCCTGCTGGGTGCGCTGACCGTCTCGCTCGGCGGCAAGCTGCAGAACGACTTCACGATCCCCGGCACCGAGTCCCAGCAGGGCCTGGACGCGCTCACGCAGCGCTTCCCCGAGGTCTCCGGGACCTCGGCCCAGCTGGTCTTCGTCGCTCCCGAGGGGGAGAAGGTCGATGACCACCGCCAGCAGATCGAGAAGGTGCTCGCGCAGGTCGAGAAGGTGGACCATGTCGCGACGGTCACCGACCCGCTGGCCTTGGAGAGCAGGACCGTCAGCGACAACGGCCGTGACGCGCTGGCGACGGTGCAGTTCGACCTCGGTCTCGACGAGCTCCCCGAGGGCGTGACCTCGGATCTCGAAGAAGCTGCGGAGCTGCCCGAGGGGTCTTCGCTGGAGCTCCACGTCGGCGGGGATGCGTACTCCGTGACCGGGGTGCACGTCAGTGCGACCGAGGGGATCGGGATCCTGATCGCCCTGCTGGTCCTGGCGATCACGTTCGGGTCGCTGCTGGCTGCCGGCCTGCCGATCCTGACCGCGCTGCTCGGGGTGGCGATCGCGATGGCGGGGATCTTCTCGGTCGCCGCGGTCACCACGATCTCGGCCACCACCCCGACCCTCGCGCTGATGATCGGGCTCGCGGTCGGGATCGACTACGCGCTCTTCGTGATCGCCCGGCACCGCAGCCAGCTCGCCACCGGTCTCGGGGTCGAGGAGTCGATCGCCCGGGCCGTCGCCACCGCCGGCAGCGCGGTCATCTTCGCGGGTGTCACCGTGATCATCGCGCTGTGCGGCCTCGTGGTCGCGGGCATCCCTTTCCTGGCGGTGATGGGGTACGCAGCGGCCTCGGCCGTCCTGGTCGCGGTGCTCGTCGCGCTCACCGCCGTGCCGGCGCTCCTCGCTCTGGCGGGTGAGCGGCTCCGGCCGAAGCCCGGGTCTCGGGCCCACCGGCGTGAGGCTGTCGCGGAGGGGCGGCCTCACGCCACCACTCTCGGAGCACGCTGGGTGCGGCTGGTGACCAAGGTGCCGGTCCTCACCGTCATGGTCTCGCTGCTGGTCATCGCCGTCCTGGCGATCCCCGCGCGCGACCTCGCGCTGGGGCTCAACGACAACGGCAGCGCCGAGCCGGGAACCAGCCAGCGGGAGACGTACGACCTGATCAGCCGCGACTTCGGGCCGGGCTACAACGCGCCGCTGTTCGTGACCGCGGACATCATCGACACCACCGACCCGATCGGTGTGATGGACGATCTCGGCAAGGCGCTCGGGACGTACGACGGGGTGCAGAAGGTCGCGCTGGCCACGCCGAACCGAACCGCCGACCTCGGGCTCGTGGTGATCTACCCGACCACCGAGAAGAGCGACCCGGCGACCGCCTCGCTGGTCAAGGAGATCCGCGCGGACTCGGCGGACCTGGAGAAGCGGTTCGGCATCGAGGACGTCATGGTCACCGGGCAGACCGCGGTCGCGATCGACGTCAGCGCTCGGCTGTCCGGAGCGATCCTGCCGTTCGGGGCCGTCGTGGTCGGGCTGTCGCTGATCCTGCTGACGATAGTGTTCCGCTCGATCGCGGTCCCGCTGAAGGCGACGCTGGGCTACGTGCTGTCGGTGGCGGCCTCGTTCGGGGTGGTCGCCGCGGTCTTCGAGTGGGGCTGGGGCGCCGACCTGTTCAACGTCGCCAAGGTCGGCCCGGTGATCGCGTTCTTCCCGATCATCCTGATGGGCGTGCTCTTCGGGCTCGCGATGGACTACGAGGTGTTCCTGGTCTCCCGGATGCGGGAGGACTTCGTCCACACCGCCGACGCGCGGCGTTCCGTGGACACCGGGTTCGCCGCCAGCGCCCGCGTCGTCACCGCCGCCGCGATCATCATGATCGCCGTCTTCGCGGCCTTCGTGCCCAACGGCGACCCGATCGTGAAACCGATGGCGCTGGGCCTCACCGTCGGCGTGCTCGTGGACGCGTTCCTGGTGCGGATGACGCTGGTGCCGGCGGTGCTCGCCCTGCTCGGGCGGGGTGCCTGGTGGCTGCCGGGTTGGCTGGACCGGCGGATGCCGGTCCTCGACATCGAGGGTGCGGCGCTCATCCACCACCTCGAGCACGCCGACCACGTCGCCTCCAACGGTGAGGTCGCGGTCCGGGCGCGGCAAGTCGAGGTCTCGGGGGCGCTCGCGCCGCTCGATCTTCATCTGCGGCCGGGAGGGCTCGGGATCGTGCACGGGTCCGACCCGGTCGCGCGATCTGCTGCGCTCGCGGCGTTCACCGGGCGGCTGGGCTTCGCCGGGCAGCTGGTGGTGCTCGACCGGCTGCTGCCGGAGGAGGCGGGGGCGGTACGCGCGCGGGCCGCTCTGGTCGGTGACGTCGCTGAGGCGCTCCGGCTCGTCGGCTCTCGGCGCGTGCCGGCACTGGTCGCCATCGACAGTCCGACCTCGCTCGACAGCGGGCAGCTCGCGGCGCTGTCCGCGCTGACCTCGCGAGGCACGACGGTGCTGCTCGGGATGCCGTCGCTGCCCGCGGTGCCGCAGGTCGCGGACGCTCTCGCTCACGCCGCGCCCGCACGCACCTCACCCGATCTCGAGCTCACCGACCCTGCGGCTTCGGCCGCCGACCTGGAGACAGTCCGATGACACGTACGAAATCATGGTGGTCGGGCCGCCGCCTGGTGGCGGCCGCGATCCTGCTGCCGGTTGTCGTGACGGCGCTCGCGCTCGTCGCGCTCAGCGACCGTGCCGAGAACCTCGACAAGGTGCCCGCCGCGGTGGTCAACCTCGACGAGCCGGTGACGACGGGGAGCGGGAAGGACAAGCAGACGGTCTACGCCGGCCGAGCGCTGGCCGCGGACCTCGTCTCCTCCTCGGGCTCGTCGGCAAGCCACACGCTCGGCTGGGAACTCACAGATGCTGCGGATGCACGGAAGGGTTATGCGGACGGGACGTACGCCGCGGTGATCACGATCCCCAAGGACCTGTCCAAGACGCTGTCCGGCGTGCAGGGCAGCGACCCGAGCGCAGGCCGGGTCAGCGTGGAGGCGTCCGACGCCTCCAGCGAGGTGACCGCCGAGATCGCCCGTCAGGTCGCGCGGCAGTCGGCCTCGACCCTGGGGCGTACGGTCACGACGACCTATCTCGACGGGGTCCGGGACCAGACCGGGAAGCTCAAGACCAGCTTGGACTCGGCCGCCGACGGTGCCGACCAGCTCGCCGAGGGCACCGCTGCCGCCGACTCGGGCGCCGGGAAGGTAGCCGACGGCGCCCGGTCGCTCAGCTCCGGTGTGTCCGGGGCCGCCAACGGCGCCTCGCAGGTCGCGGGCGGGCTCGACACGCTCGCCGGCGGGACCGCGCGGCTGGAGTCGGGTGCAGGATCGCTGGCAGGGGGAGCGGGCAAGGCGTCCAAGGGCGCGTCCTCGCTGGCCGCCGGTGCCGACGAGCTCAGCGGCGGGCTCGACCAGCTCGAGAGGTCGACCGCGGGGCTCCCGTCGCAGACGTCGTCACTCGCGGCCGGTGCCTCCCAGGTGTCCGAGGGAGTGGCCGGCTACACCCAGCTCGCCAAGGGCTGGGC
>JALZDD010000782.1 GCA_030862715.1 Actinomycetota bacterium
GACGTACGCGTCGGGGTGAGCGTCTCCACCGCCCCGCGCAACGGCAGCGTGGCCAGCGCGAGCGCCATCGCGGTGACCGCGATCGTGTCGGTGAGGTAGCGGTAGGCGAGCGCGATGTCGGCGCCGACCCCGCCGGCCCGGATGGCGGTGATCAGGGCGATGTCGATGACGAGGATGCCGCCGACCAGCCACCACGCCCGCAGCGCGATCGAGCGGGTGCGGGCGAGCTCGAAGGTCAGCAGCGCCAGCACGCCGACGGCCAGAACAGAGACCACCGCGCCGGGCTCGGCCCAGCCGGCCGAGTTGCCCTCGATCCACTTCCACCGCAGCGGCCCGCCGACCACGCCGGGTGCCCACGACTCCAGCAGGAACCGCTGCGCGACCAGCGCGAACCCATTGGCGTCGGAGCTGCCGGACGCCTTCGACGACCCCGCGCCCAGCGTGAGGTAGGCGACCACGGAGCCGATCGAGACGAACCCGTAGAGGAGCACGCCGGGCAGGTAGCGGCCCATGATCGTCCGCAGCCGGGTCAGAATGTCGCCGGTCGCGAACCAGCCCAGCGCCAGCACGGCGTACGGCCAGAACAGCAGCATCGCCTTCTCGCCGAAGGCGATGGCGGCCAGCGTGATGAGCATCGCCAGCAGCGCCCAGCCGAACCGCCGCGTACGCAGATAGTTGAGGTGCGCCCATGAACCCCAGAAGATCGCGGCCAGGAACGGCAGCTGGGTGATCCCGGGACCCCAGGACAGGAACGCCGGCAGGCTGATCGAGCTGAACAGGAACAGCGCCAGCGGCGGCAGGATCCCGCGCCGCTTCCCGAATGCGGAGCAGAGGAAGACCAGCGCGCCCAGGTTCGCGATCGCCTGCAGCACGAGGAGCTCGACGGCCGGGTAGGCCCAGGCGTACGGGTCGAGGCCGAAGTTGTAGGAGGTCAGCGCGAACGCCGCCGGCATCAGGTGTCCTGCGAAGCCGTTGAAGAGCAGGTCGGCCGAGAGCCCGTCGGACATCAGCTTCGACATGAAGTTGGCGTCGTCGAAGCGGTACCAAGACCCGCTCAATGCCCAGCCGCGGAAGGCGAGCTGGGCAACGATCAGGGCGAGCGCGACCATGACGACATCTCGGGGAGTCGCCAGCAAGCCGCCGTCAGCGGGCGCGTCAGCGGGCCCGCCGGTGTGCCCGGCAGCGGCGGTGATGGGGTGGGGGGAGGACACGAAGAGGAAGTGTCGCACAGCGGTTTGTGACCCGTTGCACACCGGGCCGGGTATTGCTGCTACGGTTCGCGGATCGAGGGGGGAACTGAGGCCTTGGGAGGGGCAAAAACATGCGAAGAGTGATTGGTTACGTCTTCTTGCTGGTCGGCGCGTTTGCGCTGGTCGCTGCCGCGGTAGCGGGCTTCTGGGGCAGGGACGCCGCGGCGACCGTGCCGCTCAACGTCAACACCACGACCGTCTTGGACGGCACCGCCAGCGGCGCGCTGGCCAAGTCGGATACCCCGGTTCCGGTGAAGTACACCCGGACCACCGAGGCCGCGCCGAAGGAGTCGACCGACGACGTCGTCGTCTTCGTCGAGGCCGGCTGCATCATGATCCAGGAGGGCGACACGCCCGCCTGCGCCCGCGCCGAGGACGACGACCGCGTGGTGACCACCACCGAGCGCGCCTACGCCATGGACCGCAAGAGCTCCGAGGTCGTCGAGGACCAGGCCAAGTACGTCGGTGAGGACCGCGCCGTCGCGAACATGAGCGGCCTGGCCGGGAAGTTCCCGTTCGACACCGAGCGTCACGACTACGAGTACTGGGACGACACGCTCGGCCAGACCGTCATCGCCACCTACGTCGACGACGTCGACGTCGAGGGCGTGAAGACCTACCAGTTCGAGGTCTCCGCATCCGAGGATGACGCGTCGCTCTCGGCGGGCGAGGACGAGGTCAAGGACACCGAGGACGACATCCGCGGCACCTACGAGGCGACCCAGACGATCTACGTCGAGCCGACCACCGGTTCCTACATCGACCAGGCCGCGACCCAGAAGATGGTCACCAGCACCGGCATGGTGCTGATCGACGCCGAGATGAGCTACTCCGACGAGACCGTCTCCAACAACGCGGCGGACGCCAAGGACAACATCGCCCAGCTCAACCTGATCGGCACCTGGATCCCCGTCGGCGGCGTCGTCGCCGGCCTGATCTTCCTGCTGATCGGCCTCTGGCTGGTCCTGCGCGGTCGCAAGCCCAACGGTGGCGCCCACGCCGCCGCGGACGACCGCACGCTGGTTGACGCCTGAGGCTCAGCCACACCAGCGTCAACGAAACGCGGGCCCGGGAGCTGACAGCTCCCGGG
>JALZDD010000803.1 GCA_030862715.1 Actinomycetota bacterium
GCCGGCGCCTGGGCGCGCGGAGCACCCGCCGCCACCGGCGCGTCGTCGAGAGTGACGGTGATCGTCGAGCCCGGCCCCGCCGGGCCGAGCTGGATCTCGGTCGCCCCGGTCAACGGCACCTCGGTGACGCGGCTGCCGGAGACGTACGTCCCTCCGGCGGAGCCGACGTCAACCAGCTTCCACCCGGACGGGTCCGGGCGCAGCTCCGCATGAGCGCGGGAGACCGAGGAGGACGAGAGCACCACGTCGGCATCAATCGAACGCCCTATTCGGACGATCTTGTCGGGCGGGAAGCTGAGCGCACGTCCCGATACGTCTACGCGAAGCGTCTGCATGCACGAATCATGCACCGAAATGGCCCGATCCAAGCGTCGCGAATCGAGGATTCGCCGAACTCGGACCGGGCCATTCTTCTATCGGCGGGTCTTCAGGCCATGTCCGTACGCAAACAGCGGGTCATAGTCGGAATCGCCGATGTTGATCGGTTCCTGGTCGATCGTGCGGGGCCAGGTCACCGGGAGCTTCCCGGTGAACGGGCGCTTGCCGAAGAGCACATCGGCGACGCCCTTGCCCTCGCTGCCCGGCAGCCAGGAGGCCACCAGAGCGTCGATCTGGCCGAGCAACTCCGGCGGGATGATCATCGGACGCCCGGAGACGACGAGCACCGTGCAGGTCGCCGCGGCCGCGCAGACCGTCTCGATCGCCGCGGTGTCGGCGTCGCTGAGGTGCATCGTCAACGGCGGCCGCTGCACGCCGCCCTCGCCCGGGTCGTAGCCCCAGCGCGGGCCGCCGATGTCACCGAAGCCCTCGGCGTACGGGTGCTCGCCGACGACCACGACTCCGTGTGCCCCGGCCGGGACCGGCGCGGAGGCGTCGGGCGAGTGGGTCACCTCGCCACGGGCCGCGGACTCGATGCCGTCGAGGATCGTGTCGCCGGGGATCTGGTGGGTCGAGTTGCCCTGCCAGGTGATCGTCCAGCCGCCGGCCTGGTCACCGATGCTGTCGGCCTTGCTGCCCGCGACGTAGACGTCGTCGCCACCGGAGAGCGGCAGCGTGTGCCTGTTCCGGAGCAGGACCTGCGACTTCGCCACCGCCTCGCGCGCGACGCGTCGGTGGGCGGCGCTGCCGATCTCGTCGATGTTGCGCCGGTCGGTGAACGGCTTCTCGAAGAGGCCGAGGTCGAACTTCGCGGTCAGGATCCGGGAGACCGCGTCGTCGATGCGGGCCATCGGGACGTCGCCGTCCTCGACCGCCGTGGTCAGCGTGTCGATGAACTGCGGGTAGCCGACGGTGTCACCGGAGAACGGCTCCATGAACATGTCGACGCCGGCGTTGACCGAGATGGCCACCTGCTCGGCGTACGTCCCCGGGATCTGGTGGATCGCGCGCCAGTCGGAGATCACCAGGCCGTCGAAGCCCTGCTTCTCCTTCAGCCAGCCGGTGACGAGCTCCTCGTGGGCGTGCATCTTGAGCGGGTTGCCCAGACCGTCCTCGGTCCAGTCGACGCTGGAGAAGGACGGCATCACCGAGCCGACGTCGTGCTTCTTGATGGCGGTGACGTACGGCGAGAGCGCCAGCTTCGCGAACTCGGCGCGCGAGGCCTGGGTGATGCCCTGGTCGATGGTGTAGTCGCCCTCGCCCGTGCCGAACGTCGTGAGGCCGTCGCCGGCGAAGTGCTTGGCGGTGGCCAGGACGCGGTCAGGATCGTCGAGCTCACCCTTGTCGCCCTGGAACCCCTCGATCATCTGCACCATCTGGGCGGCGAGCTTCGGGTTCTCCCCGAAGGACTCGTACGTCCTCCCCCACCGGTCGTCGCGGGCGACGCAGATGCATGGGGCGAAGTTCCACTGGGGCCCGGAGGCCCGGGTCTCCTCGGCTGTGATGTGGCCGATCCGCTCGGCGAGCTTCGGGTCGCGGGTCGCGCCGAGGCCGATGTTGTGCGGGAACACGGTCGCGCCATTGAGGTTGCCGTGGCCGTGGACCGAGTCGACGCCGTAGAGCAGTGGGATCCCCAGGCGGGTCGAGAGCGCCTGCTCCTGGAAGGCGTCGACCGTGTCGGCCCAGGCCTCCGGGGTGTTCTCGGCGGGGGTCGAGCCGCCGCCGGAGAGTACGCTGCCGAGCCCGAGCTCGGCGATCTGGCCGGGGTCGCCGGCGACGTCAGCGCGCTCGGCCTGGGCCATCTGGCCGACCTTCTCGGCCAGCGTCATCCGGGCCAGCAGGTCGGCGACGCGGGTCTTGGTGGCGAGGCGTGGGTTCTTGTAGGGCAGCGTGTGGCCCGAGCGCGTGAGCGCATCGGTGGTGGACACGGTGGGTGACGCTGCGGTGGACGCTGGGGCTACGAGGAGCGTGGCGCAGAGCAGGCCGGCGAGAGCCGAGGCTCCGCCGATCGCGCCGCGCTGTCTGTGTGATCGCACGGGACAGGCCTCCTGAGAGTGATCTGTCGGCACCTCGGCGTTGGGGTGCCGCGGCTCGTGAGAGCGCTCCCAGCGTGACGGCGATCACAATCGCGGTCAATGGCTACGCGTGCGTAACCGAGCGATTTCCTCAGATCTGGTCAAGCAACCAGGACGGTCCGAGGGCCGTGGCGCCGCCACAGCGAGCCTGGAGCAGCCGGTCGGCGGTCACCAGCGTCACCCGGTCACCCTTCTCCAGCGCCTCACGGACGACACCGACGATCGCGGCGTCGCCGTCCTTGGGTGCGTGGACCGTGTGCACGTGGGCGTCCTTGCCGGGACGTACGCCGCCCTTGGCCTGTCCCTCCAGGACCAGGACGATCCGGTCCTGCGGGAGATCGGCGACCAGCAGCGCCTCGTGCAGCCGGCGCGCCGCGCCGGCACGGTCCTTCCACCAGCCGTCCGGGCGGGCGCCGACGACGTTGGCGCCGTCGACGACGAGCACCGTGCTCACCTGGAAGGACTCTTACTTGAGGAACTTGGAGAAGTCCGAGGGCAGGTTGAGCTCGGCGGCGGCCTTCTCGTAGTCGATGTCCTCGCCGCCCGGCATACCGAACGGGTTGGCTGCGGCCGGCTTCTTCTCGGCATCCGCCTTCGCCTGCTGGGCGGCCTTGGCGGGGTTGCCGGACTTGCGCGCGCCCTTGCCCTTCTTCTTCTGGGCCACCTGCTTGGCACCGGCACGCTTGCCGAAGCTGGCACCGGGCGCGCCGGGCATCCCGGGCATGCCGCCACCGGAGGCGAGCTGCTTCATCATCTTCGACGCCTCGGTGAAGCGCTGGATGAGCTGGTTGACGTCGGAGACCTGGCGGCCCGAGCCCTTCGCGATGCGGGCGCGGCGGGAGCCGTCGAGGATCTTCGGGTTGGCGCGCTCGGCCGGGGTCATCGACTGGATGATCGCCTGGATCCGGTCGATCTCACGCTCGTCGAAGTTGTCGAGCTGCTCGCGGAACTGGCCCATGCCCGGCAGCATGCCCATCAGCTTCGACATCGAGCCGAGCTTGCGCAGCTGCTGCATCTGCTTGAGGAAGTCCTCGAGCGTGAACTCGCCGGTCGCGATCTTGGCCGCGTCCTTCTCGGCCTGCCCCTGGTCGAAGGTCTTCTCGGCCTGCTCGATCAGGGTGAGCATGTCGCCCATGTCGAGGATGCGGCCGGCCATCCGGTCGGGGTGGAACAGGTCGAAGTCGGTCATCTTCTCGCCGTTGGAGGCGAACATGACCGGCTTGCCGGTGATCTGGACGATGGAGAGCGCCGCACCACCGCGGGCGTCACCGTCGAGCTTGGTGAGGACCACGCCGTCGTAGCCGACGCCGTCGAGGAAGGCCTGCGCGGTGTTGACCGCGTCCTGGCCGATCATCGCGTCGACGACGAAGAGGACCTCGTCGGGGTTGACCGCCGCCTTGATGTCGGCGGCCTGCTTCATCAGCTCCTCGTCGATGCCGAGGCGGCCGGCGGTGTCGACGATGACCACGTCGTGGAGCTTGCGCTTGGCCTCCTCGATGGCGCTACGCGCCACGTCGACAGGGTCTCCACCGTGCTCGATTCCTCCGGCATTGCCGGGCTGGGGCGCGTAGACCGGGACGCCGACGCGCTCACCGTTGACCTGGAGCTGGTTGACCGCGTTGGGGCGCTGCAGGTCGGCGGCCACGAGGAGCGGCGCCTTGCCCTGCTCCTTCAGCCAGAGCGCGAGCTTCGCGGCCAGAGTGGTCTTACCGGCACCCTGCAGACCCGCGAGCATGATGACGGTTGGGCCGGTCTTGGCGTAGCGGAGCCGGCGGGTCTCGCCACCAAGGATCGTGACCAGCTCGTCGTTGACGATCTTCACGATCTGCTGGGCGGGGTTCAGCGCCTGGCTGACCTCCTCGCCACGCGCCCGCTCCTTGACCCGGCCGACGAACTCGCGCACCACCGGCAGCGCGACGTCGGCCTCGAGCAGCGCGATGCGGATCTCGCGAGCGGTGGCGTCGATGTCGGCATCGGTGAGGCGGCCCTTGCCCCGAATGTTCTTGAACGTCGTGGCGAGCCGGTCGGAGAGCGTGGCGAACAAAGCGGTCCTTCAGCAGAGTGGTTGTCCTGCCAAGACTAACGAACTGTTGTGTGTGGGGTGCTATTCGGCAGGCGCCATCGGGGGTACGACGCTCACCGAGTCACCTCGGTCAGCACTCGAGGGCCGCGCGGACCGCATGGGCCGCCTCGGCCGCCCGATGCTCGGCGAGGGCTCCGGCCGAAGCCTCCTGGAGGTAGAAGACGTCGACGGCCTGCGGGCCGAGGGTGGAGATGTGGGCGGAGCGGACGGCGATCTCCATCCGCGCCAGCGCGACGGCGACGGTGTAGACGACCCCCGGGCGGTCGATGGTGCGCACCTCGAGGACCGTGGCCTTGCTGGATGCCTCGGGACGTACGACGACCGAGGGCTCGCTCCTCCGCGCGGCCGCGCTCGGCGCCAGCCGGGTCGCCGGGTCGAGGCGGCCCTCGGTGATGGCGGAGAACCGGGTGCGCAGCACCGCGGCGTCGACATAGGAGTCGTCGAGGTCCCACACGCTGACCCCGAAACCTCCCTGCTGCCAGGCACGACACGCCCGGACCGGCAGCCGCGCGACCGCGAAGGTGGCCGCCAGGTCGGCGAGTAGGCCGAGCCGGTCGGGCGCGATCACCCACACCCGGGCGCCATCGGCGAGCGGCTCGGCGCGGAAGGAGGTCGAGCCCGAACGTACGCTCTCGGGGATCTCGACCGCGGCCTGCGGTCGCTCCCCCGCGGCGATGCCGGTGTCGAGGACTCGCGCGGCCCGGTGGGCGAGGTCGAGGATGAGCCGGGACCGCCAGCTGGTCCAGGCCTGGGTGTTGGTCGCCCGCGCGTCGGCCTCGGTGAGCGCGGTGAGCAGGGCGAGCGCCTCGGCGTCGCGCATCGTGTCCACCACGAGCTCGACGGTCGCCGGGTCGTCTGGGTCACGGGTGGTCGCGGTCGCGGAGAGCAGCAGGTGCCAGCGCACCAGCAGCGAGATCAGGTCGACCTCCTCGTCCGGGAAACCCATCCGGGTGGCGATCCGGCGGGCGATCGGCTCGCCCGCGACGCTGTGCTCGGTCAGCGACCCCTTGCCGATGTCGTGGAGCAGCGCCGCGACGAGCAGCACATCGGGTCGAGCCACGCGCGGCAGCAGCGCGACCGCCTCGATGCAGGTCTCGATGGTGTGCCGGTCGACGGTGAAGCGGTGGATGATCGAGGCGTGCGGGAGGAGCCGGATCCGCTCCCATTCGGGCAGGATCCGGGAGACCGCGCCGGTCTCCTCCAGCGTCTCCCAGACCGCGAGCAGCCCGCGCCCGGCTCCGATCAGCCGTACGAAGAGGTGCCGCGCCTCCTCCGGCCATGGCTCGGCCAGCGCCGGGGTGTCCCGGGCCAGTCGCGCGGCGGTCGGTGGCGCCAGCGCAACTCCGTGCTCGGCGGCCAGCGCGGAGGCGCGCAGGAGCATGAGCGGATCCCGTGACGGGCGCGCGCCCGGCCCGAGCACGACCTCGCCCGAGGCCAGCGCCAGACCATTGCCGAGCGGCGCGAGCCGCGGGCGGCGCGGCGCTCCGGGCCGCGAACGTTCCAGGACCCCGTCCACCCGTCGCCACGCCAGGCGGGAGAGATGGGTGAGGCGGCGGCCGATGGTGCGTACGTGGGCCTGTGCCGTGCGGGCGTCGGCCAGCTCGAGTCGCTCGGCGAGCTCGTCCCACATCTCCGGCACGACCCGGTCGGTGGCCCGGCCGCCGATCTCCTGCACGAGATCACGTACGTCGAGCAGCGCGCGGCGCGACTTCTCCAGGTCGACCGCGGGCACGTCGACCAGCCACGTCGCCACGATCGCCTTGATCACCACCGTGTCCCGCAGCCCGCCGTACATCTCCTTCAGGTCCGGCACCGAGGCGTGCGCGAGCTCACCGGCGCGCCGGTGTCGCTCCACGCTCATCGTCCTCAGCTCGGGCAGTAGGGCCCGGGCGTGCTTGCGCCAGTGCGCCAGGATCGTCGTACGCAGCCGCAGCACCAGCCCGCGGTCACCGGCCAGGTGCCGGATGTCGAGCAGCCCCAGCGCGACCCGGAGGTCACCGGTCGAGGAGGAGAGCATCTCGGAGAAGGACCGCACCGAGTGGTCGAGCTTGGGCGCGGCGTCCCAGAGCGGATACCAGACCTGCTCGGCCACCGACCCCGGCGAGACGGCGTCGTCGTGCACCAGGACCACGTCCCAGTCGGAGAAGGGCGCGAGCTCCCCGCGCCCGTATCCCCCGACCGCGACCAGGGCGACCCCGACCTCGGGGCCGCCCGC
>JALZDD010000828.1 GCA_030862715.1 Actinomycetota bacterium
GGGTGGCGTCGCACGCCACCCTCCCGGGGTGGGTTGACCAGCTCGATCTTTGATCGAGGATCAGCGGACGAACTGGTCTACGTAATCAGCGCCGAGGCCGTTGCTGGCATAGTGCGCCCGGCACATGTCGAGCTTCGTGAAGGCGTCTTCGTAGCCGATCTGGCGACCCTCATCGTCTACGTAGACCATGGCGCCCGTGATGTTGAAGAACGTGATCATCTCTTCGCAATGCTCCGGAACCTCCAGAGTGTGGATCTCGCCCGGGGGCTCGTAGACGAATCCGCCCTCCCGAGCGACCCAGTCATGCTCGTGGTATGCCCATTCGCCCTTGATGACGTAGCCGATCACCACGGAAGGATGCCGGTGGCGAGACACGATGCCGGAGCGGGTCACCTTAAGCAGGTTGCACCACTGTCCCGTGACGGTGTTGATGAGCAGCGGTCGAAAGAAGACGCCGGGGGCCTGCGGGACCCAGACCCGGTCGTCGTCGGGCATCGCGTCTACGGCGATCTCCAGCGGGAGCTCGGTGGTGATAGGGATAATTGGTGCAGTGTCGGTCATGGTTTTCCTTTCTTGGGGTTGACCAGGGTTAGGCGGTCAGAAAGCCGCCGTCGACCGGAAGGACAGTTCCGGTCACGAAATGGGCGGCAGGGCTGGCGAGAAACACCGCGGCAGCGGCGACTTCCTCGGCGGTGCCCCATCGGTTCATCGGGGTACGCTCACGGATTCGCTCACCGGCAGACGTCCCCTGGATGGACGTGGTCAACGGCGTCTGGATCCAGCCTGGTGCCACCGCGTTCACTCGGATCCCCTCAAGACCGTAGGCACCAGCGAGTGACTTGGTCAGCTGGGCGACTCCGCCCTTGCTGGCGGAGTACGCGGGTACCCGTGGGCCTGCGATGAAACTGTGCATCGAGGCTGTATTGATGATCGATCCTCTTGACACCTTGAGCAGCGGATGAGCCAATGCGCACGCGCGCATGGTTCCGACGAGGTTTACGTCGAGCACCTTGGCGAAGACGTCGGGGTCGAACTCATCGTCACGCCGGATGATGCCAGCGCAGTTCACCAGGACATCCAGGGTGTCGAGCCCGGCAAAGAAGGTCTCGGTCGCGACCGTGTCGGTGAGGTCCAACTCTACGGTTTGAACGCGTTCGTGATGCTGCATGATGGTTTCACCGAGACCTGCTGCCATCACGGAAGCTCCCAGTGCCCCGAAGGCGGAGGCGATGGCTGCGCCTATGCCGCTGGTGCCGCCGGTGACGACGATGCTTTGCTCGCGGAACAGGTCATCCCTGTAGGTGGAAAGCATGGATGGCCTGGTCACGAGCCGCTCCTTGGGGCGGCCATGTGCATCCCCTGGTTGGTGCTGGTGGTCGCCTCGCCGTTTCGAAGGGAGCAGGCGGCCAGTGCTGACACAACAGCGATGCCGATCACGTACACCAGCATCAGGTGCCAGTCGCCGCCGCCGACTGCGAGGAGTGCGGTGCCAATGAGGGGTGAGAGGCCGCCGCCTAGGGTGGCGCCGATCTGTTGGGTCAAAGAGAGGCCGGTGTAGCGGACGTTCACCGGGTAGAGGGTGGCGAACAGCGGGGCCTGGGCGCCGTACATCGAGCCGTGACCGACCGCGAAGCCTAGTGTCATCGCAAGCGTGATCGCGGCGAAGTTGCCAGTATCGACGAGGAGAAAGAACGGAACAGCGAGGGCAGCTTGGAAGAGCGCGCCGCCGACATACACGGTGCGGCGACCGATCCGGTCCGACAGAGCGCCGAACACCGGAAGGGTGATGACCTCGACGCCGCAGGCGATGAGAACAGCTAGGAGGACGGGCCCGCGTTCAAGCCCGAGTTCGGTCGTGACGTACGCGACTGTGACGACGTAGTAGATGTTGAACAGCCCCGACTCGGCGAGCTTCGCGACGATGGACAGCAGCACTGTTCCCGGTTGACGCCGGAGAACATCCACCACCGGAAGGGTCTCGTCCTCCTTCTGGGAGCGCATCTCGATGAACTCCGGACTCTCGGTAACCGTCATCCGGATGTAGAGACCGACACCCACCAGAAGGATGCTGATCAGGAAGGGCAGGCGCCACGCCCAGGCGTCATAGGCCCCGGCAGGCAGGGCGCGGTCGAGCACGGTCACCAGCGCGACAGGGATGAGTAGCCCAGCAGGTGTCCCGATGTGGACGAGGGACGTGAAGAAGCCGCGTCGATGTTGTGGGGAGTGCTCGAGCGCCATCAGGATGCCGCCGCCGTACTCGCCACCCAGACCCAACCCCTGGAGGATGCGAACGATGACCAACAGGACCGGCGCCGCGATCCCAATCGAGTCATAGGAGGGCAACAAGCCGATGGTGAAGGTGCCTAGGCCCATCAGGAGCATCGTGATGACCAGGACGTTCTTCCGCCCCAGCCGGTCGCCGAAGTGACCAAAGACGATCCCGCCGAGCGGCCTGGCGGCATATCCGACGAAGTATGTCGCGAACGCAGCCAGGGTCCCGGCGAGTGGATCACTAGATGGGAAGAAGACATCTCCGAACACGAGTGCTGCCGTCGTGGCGTAGATGAAGAAGTCGTAGTACTCGATGGTGGTTCCGAGCGCGCTGGCCATCACCACACGACGCAGCGACCGAAGATTGGGTGGTTTGGTCTGTACGGACACGTGATCCTCCTGTTGCGAAGAGCGCAACATAGTTGCGCAGACGGCTACACACTATGCAAGTTTCTGTGGATGTGGCAAGCGCCACATCCATAGCTCTCAAGCCTCGGTCCGCCCATATTTGACGGATGGCGCCAGTGCAGACCGGGCGACGCAGGGGGTGGCGCGTCTGGGTGGTCGCCTAGCACTGCTGCCGCGGGATGGCTTCGCGGGCAGGGGCATCACTCTCGTAGCCGGCGTCGTCGCCTCCACCGTGCTCATCGTCTTCGTCAGTGCTCACAGCTTCGCCCAGGCTTTCGACCACTGGATGCTGTCGACCCTGGTCTGGATCAGCCCATGGGCTGCCATCCTGCTCGTGGACTTATTCGTGATCCGCCGGGGGCGGCTCCAGGTGGCCGACCTCTACCGTGACTGTGCGGACTCGCCGTACGGTGCGGTCAACAAGGTCGGCATGATCAGCCTCGGGTTCGGCATCATCGCCGGCTGGGCATGGCAGTACGGCATGGTGCATGTCATGCAGGGCGTGCTAGCTGCCGAAGATCCAGACGTCGAGGACTCCCTGGTCCCGGTAGGAATGGTGTCGACGGAGCCATTCCTCGAATGAGAGTGCTGAGTACTGCACCTCGATCGCCACCTGACGGCCATCGGGCCAGGTGGCCAGGACATCAGCCCGACGTGACCGGTCAGAGGTTGTCCCTCCGCGACGGCCATGACCTCCGGGTGAGTCTGGGCGAGCCACTGAAGGATGAATTGCTTGGACTGCTCGTGAAAGAGAGACTCGGAAGAGTGACCCGCGTTGCCGTTGTCATGGCGGAACCCGTCGCGACGTTGGTGGCGCCCGCTGTGCCGGTTGCACTCGGGCATGAGGCTCTCAAGCTGGTCCCGCACGAACTCCCGCATGCCAGGCTCGCTGGCGGCCCCGTCTTAAAGAAAGTACGGCGCGGCGCGTGGATCGTCCTTGGAGTGGGCATACACGAGCCGCTCCTCGCCGCTCAGGAAGGAGCCGAAGTCATCACGCCTACCAGTCTGGACTGGCACGTCGACACGCGCTTCCGGATTGAGCACGATGAACCGGTAGTACCTGGTCGCGAACATCTCGACGAACATCGACGGAGGTTGATGACTCCGGAAGTTGGCCGCTGATCTGGAGGTACATCACTGTCAAACGGTCGGCACGCATGCTATCAAAGTCAGTGGGAAAGGCCATCTGACCTGCGTTTATGTGGTTGTCGACGGTTGTTGACGGAGGGGCTGATCGGGCGTGCACGGTGGGGTGAAGTTCTACACCGGACGTGCGGTCGATGCGCGGCGCTACGTGGAGGCGGACAGCTTCGGGGCTGACGACTACTACCTGGGCGAGGGCTCGGGGGTGGCCGACCGATATGTCGTTTCTGGTCGCCGGGTCGGACGGGCGTCGGCGATGGATGCGGAGACGTACGAGCGGTGGGTCGGCGGCTTCGACGTCAAGACGGGAGCGGCGAAGGGACGGCTGCGTAAGGAGGGCGTGAAGTTCGTCGAGGTCACGGTGAACGGGCCGAAGTCGTGGTCGCTGGGCGCAGCGCTGTATCCCGATGTGTCAGTGGCGTACGACACGGCTCAGCGGAGCGCGGTGGAACAGATCCTGTCGTGGGTGGGGGAGCACGCGACGACGCGGGTGGGTCCGATGGGGCGACAGGTGCAAGTGCCGGTGGAGGAGCTGGAGGCGGCGGTGGTGGCGCACCGTACGTCGCGGGCGGGGGATCCGCACTGGCACCTACACCTTCAAGTCAATGCTCGCGTGTGGGCGGCGGGGAAGTGGCGGGGACTGCACACGGTCGGGTTCCGGGAGAGCAGCGCGGCGATCAACGGGATCGGGCATGCGGCGGTGATGACCGATCCGGGGTTCAGGGCGGCGCTGGCCGCGCACGGCTATCACCTTGATCCGGGGTCGGGCGAGATCGTCGAGCTCGAGGCGTATGGGGAGGCGTTCTCGGCGAGGTCGAAGCAGATCGGGCACAACATCGACCGGTACGAGACCGAGTGGCGCGGCGAGCATCCGGGGGAGGAACCGGGACCGAGGCTGCGGCAGGTGTGGGACCGTCGGGCGTGGGCGGATGAGCGTCCGGACAAGGTGATGCCGACCTCAGGTGCAGCATTGGAAGAGCACTGGCGCGACGAGCTCGCCGAGCTGGGCTTCCGTACACCTCGCCGCGGGGTCGAACTGCTGACACCGCAACCCGGGATGCTCGACCGGGACGAGTTGGCGGCCGAGGCGCTGTGTCGGTTGGGCGCTCGTCGGTCGGCCTGGAGCCGGGCAGATGCTCGGGGCGAGGCGGAGCAGCTGATCGGAGAGAGCGGGCTTGTTGCGACGGCCGGCGTCCGAAGCGAGCTCGCTGAGGACCTGACCGCTCGGATCGTCGCGGCCTCGGTGTCGCTACTCGGTCGGGAGGACGTGCCTGTCGACGTACGCGCCTTGACGTCGCCGCGGGTGGTGGCGGTCGAGCGGCATCTCGTGCGGCGCTTCGCCGAGCGGACTGAAGGACCTGGGCGGCCGGTCGATCTACGGCGAGCACGACGCACGATTGCCGGGTTGGGACGGGACCAGACGGCGGCGGTGGCATACCTCGCAGGCGGCGACCAGTTGGTGATCGTCGAGGGCGCGGCAGGCGCGGGCAAGACGGCCGCGCTCGTGGCGGCGCGGAGGATTCAGGAGCTGCAGCGGCGGCGGATGCTGGTGGTCTCGCCGACCTTGAAGGGCGCCAAGGTCGCTGCCGGTCAGGTGGGCACGTCGGCGCATTCGGTGGCCTGGCTGCTGCGGCAGTACGGCTTCCGATGGGACGACCAGGGGCATTGGCACAGGGTCGAGACAACACCGCACGGGGCGGCGTGGCTACGCCGAGGCGATCTGCTGGTAGTCGACGAGGCGGGCATGCTGGATCAGGACAGCGCGGTGGCACTCGTGCAGATCGCCGATGTCACCGGGGCTCGTCTGGCGTTGGTCGGTGATCGGCATCAGCTGCCCGCGGTAGGTCGGGGTGGCGTACTCGACCTCGCCTGTCGTTACGCCAAAGACAGTCTTGTCGATCTGGACTCGGTGCGCCGGTTCACGGACCCGGAGTATGCCGAGCTCAGTCTTCGGATGCGCGCTGGGCAGCGGCCGGAGGCAGTCTTCGACCGTCTATTGACGCGTGGCGAGATCGTCGTGCACGCCTCCGAGGTCGAACAGATCGCAGCACTGGCCGACATCGCAGCGGACACCGAGGGAGGCGTCGCGGTGGTGGCCGATACTCGCGACCAGGTCGCCAGGATCAACGCTCTGGCCCACCGAGAACGGGCCGCCGTGCTCGACCCGAGGGGCAGATTTGGTTCGAAGTCGGGGGAGCGGATCGAGGTCGGCGACCGGGTCGCGACCCGTCGCAACGACCCTGATGCGGACGTTGCCAACCGGGAGACCTGGACCGTACGCAAAGCCGACCGGAAGGGCGTCGTCCTCCGGGGCCAAGCCGATGGCCGGGTCGTGGGCCGCCGCGTGTCGTGGGACTATGCCCGAGAGCATCTCGAACTGGCCTATGCGACCACGACCTACGGCGTCCAGGGTGAGACCGTCTCGGTCGCCCACGTCGCGGTCGGCACCCACACGAGTGCATCGTCGGCCTATGTCGGCATGACGCGAGGCCGCGACCGCAACGTCGCCCACATGGTCGCCGAATCAGTCGACGAGGCCCGTAGCCAATGGGTCCAGGTCTTCAGTCGCGACCGCGCCGATCTCGGACCTGCCCATGCAGCACAGCGGGCGGCCGAGGACATCGAGCGATACGGTCCGCGCGCGACGCAGCGTGCGTCGGCCGGGTTCCGTAGCTCGAGGTACGCGCCGCGGCGACCGGTGGATATGCCCGGACTCGATCGACCTGCCTCGACGTCAGGTTCGACGCACGGTCCAAGCGTCGGTATATAGGCGGTCAATCCGGCCGCTGGGCAGAGGAGGCGGGAAGATCAGCGACCAGGTCGAGGCTGGTGTTCGATCAATACCGAACACCGAACAGGCGGGCAATCATGCGTACAGCGCAGCCGGCGTTATCCCCACGGATGGCCGTTGAGGCGATCGACCCGACGCTTGCGGCGCTGCGTGGGCTTCGGAGGCTGTGGCGGCAACGCCTCGAATCTGCGGATCTCGGCATTCTCCGTACCGTCGGGGCCGAGAACGCGTGAGAAGGAGAAGTCGAAGATATCGACGGTCTTGGTGGGGGTGGCGTGAACGATCGCCGGGGTCCAGCAGGTCCGGATCTCCTCAGGCAGGTCGAGATCGTCCCAGAGGTCGACGAGCAGAGCGCCGTCGAGCCAGCGGAGCATCGCTTGGGGGAGTCCCCAGCGGATCAGGATCTCGTACGCCCGGGCGCGGTCGGTGCGGTTGCTGAGGTCCCAGTCGGTCTGGCTGGTGTGGTTGACCATGTCCGGAACGTGGAGGATGACGAAGCACGTGGGCGGTCCCACGTTCCACAGCATGTTCGGGACCCAGAACGGTTCGACGCCGGGCGCGATGCGTTCTTTGAAGTCGACGTGGGTCCGGACCGAGAGCTCGAGTCCGGTGGCGTGAAGGATCCGCTCGGCGACCTTGAGGGCCGGAGACTTCGCGCCGCGTTCGTACGCGGACAGGGTGGCTTGGGACGTGCCAGCTCGCTCGGCGAGTTCGGCCTGGGAGAGGCCGGCAACCCGTCGGGCCGCCTGGAGAAGTCTGGTTCCTTCGATCAGACCAGAATATCCGATCGGACCTGCACATTCGATCGGATCTAAATCAGGGGTCTTTTGGGGACCCCTGCGCACCTACCTCTTGCACACGAGTGCCGCTGCCATTCGGACAGCGGTCATCGATGACAGGAGATGAACATGACGACAAGTCAGATCCCGTTCTCGGAGCGGGACACCGAGGAGATCCTGACCTTCGCCGAGGCGGCGGAGATCCTGCGTACCTCGGAGAACACCCTGCGCTGGTGGCGCCAGCGCAGGACCGGGCCGAGGTTCTTCAAGATCGGTCGCCGGCTGGTCACGACCGTCGGTGACCTGCGCACCTTCATGCGCGAGCAGCGCCGGGCCGCTACGCCGCTGATCCGGTGATCCCCAACGGTAGGCGTTGGCTCGAACGGCTGTTCGGGACAACGCCTACCCTGAGGGACGTGGATACGAACACCAATCGCGAGGAGAGCAGGTGAGCAATGGCCACGATCCGCAAGCACACGGCGAGATGGACGACCAAGGAAGGCGAGGTCAGGACCAAGGTCCGCTGGCGTGCGGTCTACGTCGACCGAGCCGGCGAGGAGCACGTCAAGCACTTCGACCGAAAGACAGAGGGTCAGGACTGGATCGACGAGCAGACCGCGGGTCTGGTCCGCGGCGACTGGGTTAACCCCGAGCTCGGCAAACAGACCTTCAAGGCGTACGCCGAAGCCTGGCGCGCCCGGCAGGTCCATGCCGAGTCGACCAGAACGACCTTCGAGATCGCCCTCAACGCCCACATCTACCCGAGGATCGGCGACTGGCGGATCGACTCGATCCGTCAGGCCGACGTCCAGGAGCTGGTCGCCAAGTGGTCAGCCACCGCGGCACCGACCACTGTGCATCTGCGCTACGGGGTGCTCGCCATCGTCATGAAGGCGGCAGCCAAGGAACGTGTGCTCGCCGGCTCACCGTGCGAGGGAACCCGGCTGCCCCGCCTCGACCCCAAGTCGGCGCTGGTGCCGATCACCACCGACGTCGTCAAGGAGCTGAGCGAGACGATCTACCCGCGCTACAAGAACCTGATCACCGTCTTGGCTGGCACCGGGATGCGCCGCGGCGAGATCCTCGGGCTGACGGTGGACAGGGTCTCGAAGGACTTCAACACCATCCGCGTCGACCGCCAGCTGCGTACGACCGAGCCGACCTGGAAGCCGCCCAAGACCCCGTCGAGCGTGCGGACCATGGCCGTGCCCGACATCGTGCTCGAGGCCATCGAGGACCAGAAGAAGACCTACGGCATCCACGAGAGCGGCCTGCTATTCACCAACTCCTCTGGAAACCCGATCGGCAAGAGCACCCTGTGGATGGCCTGGAACACCGCTGCCAAGAAGGTCAAGACCGACGCGACGCCGCACGATCTGCGGCACTACTTCGCCTCGATGCACATCCGTGCCGGCACCTCGATCAAGGCGCTCCAGGCACTCCTTGGACACAAGAACGCTGCCGAGACCTGGGACACCTACGGACACCTGATCGGCGACGAGGATGAGACCGTCCGGGCGGTTCTCCAAGCGGCGCTCGGAGGTGGACCGGTGCTCAAGTCCGTTCCCGGCATCTCGGGTGATCCGCGGGCGGCAGGTTCTTAGCGCCTACCAGACGAAGGTGATGTGGTCCTCGCGGTGCAACAGCTTGTCGGCAGTGACGATGTCGGCGCCGAGTTCGATCGCCGTCGCCAGAATGACACGATCACCCGGGTCGTTCGGGCCTGTTTCGCGGGCAAGCGCGCCGGTTCCGAGGTGAGCGATGATCGCCGCGGACATATCGGCCACGGTGAAGACTGACTCGTCGCTCGTGATCTCGGCGACGATCGCGTCGTGGAGCTCGGGGGAGATGTGGCCCTTGCGGGTCGCCGACTTCTCTGCGGCGTAGCGAAGCTCAAGAAGCGAGTACGCGCTGACGTGCAGCGGCTGTCCGGCATCGACGGCGTCGCGCATCCGGTTCGCTGCGACCTCGGAAAGCCGGGGGCTGTCGAGCACCCACCAGATCACGGCATGCGTGTCGATGACCATCGGCTTGAGATCGATCACCGGGTCCACTCGGACTCAGCTGTCATCTCCTCGCGAATGGCGCGGATGTCGTCAGTGCCGAAGTCGTCGGCGAGATGCGCAAGGTGTGCGAGCGCGCCGCGTTCGCCCGGGCGGCTGGAACCACCGCTCTGGTCGCGGACGGCTCGGCGGACGGAAAGGTGGACGACGTCCCCGGGCTGCGGTTCGTGCCCGAGCTGCGCGGCGATCTTGGCGGCCGACGCGTCGGTCAGCTGCAGATGCCCGCGATCGGTGAACGTCGCGTCCACCTCAACCGGATCGAGCGCTGATTCGCTCATGATCTCTCACCCCTTTCGTCGCCGAATTCAATCTCGCTGGCGTCCCTGATGAGTCTACGGGACCGAGGTCCGTCGAGGGTGTCACCGATCCTGTTTTACTTCTAGACCGGACAGTAACCGGACAGTAGAGCACCTCGAAAAGTAAAACACCAGGTCAGACCTGTAAAAGCGGACGGGCTGGCCTGTAAGCCGGGTTCTGTAATCGGCGACCATCCATCTCGGGCCATCGTTGCCGATGGCCTCTAGCAACCTACCCGCGCACTCGGGCGGACCGCCCTCAAACGTACGCTGTCT
>JALZDD010000859.1 GCA_030862715.1 Actinomycetota bacterium
AGGTGTCCACCTCGGTGGCCGACTGGCTCGTGGCCCAGGCGCCGGAGGGCGTGGCCCGCAACGCGCAGTACGGCACCGACGACTTCGGGCTCAGCGCCGACATCGGGATCGCGCTGGCAGAGGTCGGCGGCTACGACGAGGAGATCTCGACGATCGCCGCGGCCGTGATGGAGAACAAGAAGGCCTACACCTCGCCCGGGTTCGGCACGGTCACCTCGGCTGGCGCCACCGCGAAGGCGCTGGTCCTCCAGCAGAATGTCGACGCCTCCGATCCCGGCCTGCTGAAGCAGCTCGAGGGCACGGTCGCCGAGAACGGCCGCATCGCCGACAAGCTCGATCCCAAGAACAAGGAGGCGGCCGACTACTCCAACACCATCGGACAGTCGTACGCCGTGTGGGCGCTGAACAACGCCGAGAGCAAGGAGGCCGCGGCCGCGACGGAGTTCCTGGCCGGGCAACAGTGCGAGGAGGGGTGGTTCCGGGTCACCTTCGCGGCCGACCCCGCCGCCGCTGGCTCGACCGCCTCGGGCTCCGCTTCGGCAGGCCAGACCTGCGACGCTGACCCGAAGGCTGTCCCGGACGCCGACGCCACCGCGTTCGCGCTGATCGCCCTGTCCGGGGTTGCCTCCCCGGAGGCGGAGAAGGCCGTCGAGGCGGGCGTGGAGTGGCTGAAGGAGACCCAGGCGAAGGACGGGTCGTTCAAGGCGGCCACCGGCAACATCGCAAACTCCAACACCACCGGCCTGGCCGGGTGGGCGTTCGGTCGCGCCGGTGAGACCGCTGCCGCGGAGAAGGCGGCGACCTGGGTCGCCGACCATGTCGTGACCTGTGGCGACGATGCCGGCGCGGTGGCCTACGACGACGCCGCACTGACCGAGGCCAACACCAAGGGCCTGACCAAGGAGTCCGAGGGGATGTATCGCCTCGCCGCCGCCCAGGCGCTGCCGTCGCTGGTCTTCCTGCCCAAGGACGCGACCGCGAAGAGCTCGTGCTGATCCTGCGGTCCTCGTTGGTGGCCCTGGCGATCTTCGCCGGGGCCACCGCACCCGTCCTCACCCCCGTCTCCGGGTCGTCTGAGGCATCCTCCGCAGAGGCGTGTGACGGGGTCACCGTCGTCGTCGAGCCCAATGCGTTGGGTGGCGACCCCGAGGTCACCTGTGTCCAGCCCGAGGAGGGCGACACCGGCGCCGACCTCTTCGAGAAGGCCGGACATCCGCTCACCTATGTGACCTCGATGCCCAGCGTCGTATGCCGCGTCGATGAGCGCCCGAAGACGGCCGGTTGCGCCCAGATGCCGCCCGCCGACGCGTACTGGTCGCTGTGGATCAGCGACGATTCGGGGACCTGGAGCTATGCCTCCAGAAATGTTACCGAAATCAGCGTGACCTCCGGGCAGGGTGTTGCGTTCACGTGGATAGACGACGATGTCGTTACCGCTCCGGCGACGGAGCTTGGGGATGCTGTGGGGGCGCCCTCAAGCCCGTCGCCGGAGTTATTTCCGGAAGAACCGACGGATTCGGCCTCCGAGCATCTGCCCACCTGGGTCGCGCCCGCGGGGATCCTCGCACTCTTCACCGTCGCCGGTGCCGTGTGGTGGCGTCGGCGATGAGCACGCTGTTCCGTACGGCCGCCGTCGCGCGCCTGCCACGCGATCTGCACCCCGTCGCCTGGTGGGTGTGGGCGATCGGGCTGGCCGCGTACGCCTCCTCCACCACCAACCCGTTGCTGCTCCTGCTCCTGGCGGGCGTGGTTTCGGTCGTGGTCGCCGCGCGCCGCGGCGAGCAACCGTGGGCGAAGGCGTTCCGGCTCTACGTGGGTCTCGCGGTGCTCATCATCGTGACCCGGGTGCTCTTCCGGGTTCTCCTGGGCGCCGTGCCGGGTCACGTGCTCATCGACCTGCCCGAGATCCCGCTTCCGGAGTGGGTGCTGGGAGTCAGGCTGCTCGGGCCGCTCACCCGCGAGGCGCTGCTGGCCGGCCTCTATGACGGCATGCGGCTGGGCGTGATCGTGATCTGCGTCGGCGCGGCCAACGCGCTGGCGAACCCGAAGCGGTTGCTGCGATCGCTGCCGCCGGCGCTCTACGAGATCGGCACCGCTGTCGTGGTCGCCGTGACGGTGCTGCCGCAGCTGGCCGAGTCGGTGCAGCGGGTGCGCGCCGCGCAACGGCTGCGTGCCGGTGCGACCGGAAACGTCAAGCGCCTGCGCCGCTTCCTGGTACCGGTGCTCGAGGACGCCCTGGAGCGGTCGATGGCACTGGCGGCGGGGATGGACACCCGCGGCTACGGACGTACGGCCGGCGTCCCGGTCGCCACCAGGCGGCTCACCTCGGCGCTCATGCTGGTCTCGCTCGTCGGGCTCTGCGCCGGCGTCTACGCCGTGCTGGACGGCACCACCCCGGGCTGGCTGGCCGCCACCATGCTGGTGCTGGGTATCGGCGCTGCCGCCGGAGGGCTGGCGCTGGCCGGCCGCCGGGTGACGCGGACCGTCTACCGGCCCGACCGGTGGCGCTGGCCGGAGGTCGTGGTCGCGCTGAGCGGGATCGTGGTCGCTGCCGTGGGCTGGTGGGTCGCCCGCTATCAGGTCCCCGTCGCCTATCCGGGGGTGAGCACCGTCCCGGCGGTCACGCTGATCGCCATGGCAGGTGTGCTCGTCGGGCTGGTCCCGGCCGTCGCCGCCCCGCAACCGGCATCATCGCTCGTTCACGAGGAGGCAGTCGCATGATCGAGCTGCGAGGCATCACCTTCACCCCGCCCGACTCCTCCGAGCACGTGCTCAAGGACGTCGACCTCACCATCGAGGAGGGCGAGCTGCTCCTCGTCTCCGGCCCGACCGGCTCCGGCAAGTCGACGCTGCTCGGCGTGCTCGCGGGCCTGGTGCCGCGCTTCTCCGGCGGCGTGCTCGACGGTGACGTGCTGCTCGACGGAGCTTCGATCGTCCGTACGCCGCCGCGCGAGCGCGCCGGGATCATCGGCTACGTCGGGCAGGACCCGGTGGCCGGATTCGTCACCGACACGGTCGAGGAGGAGCTCGCCTACGGGATGGAGCAGCTCGGCCTCCCGCCGGCGACCATGCGGCGCCGGGTGGAGGAGACGCTCGACCTGCTCGGCATCGTCGAGCTGCGGCAGCGGTCGCTGCGTACGCTCTCGGGAGGACAACAGCAGCGCGTCGCGATCGGCTCGGTGCTCACCACCCACCCGCGGGTCGTCGTGCTCGACGAGCCCACCTCGGCCCTCGACCCCACCGCCGCCGAGGACGTGCTCGCCACCATCACCCGGCTGGTGCACGACCTGGGCACCTCCGTCGTCCTCGCCGAGCACCGCCTCGAGCGGGTCGTGCCGTTCGCCGACCGGATCGCACTCCTCGTCGGCGACGGCTCCGTCGCCGTCGGCGAGCCCGCCGAGGTCCTGGAGACCTCGCCCATCGTCCCGCCGCTCGTCGATCTCGGTCGCGAGCTCGGCTGGTCGCCGCTGCCTCTTACGGTGCGGGATGCGAAGCGGCGGGTGCGGGGGCTGGGATACCCGGTCGACCGGCCTCTGCCAAATTTCTCAGGCCTGGACCTGACGGGCACTGAAACACCCCACAAGTCCACGAAGTGCCTGTCCAGTTCGAGCCTTACGGTCACCCGAGGACGTACGCCGGTCCTGCACGACGTCTCGATCGAGCTGCCCGCGGGGCGGGTGACGGCGCTGATGGGACGCAACGGCTCGGGCAAGTCGACGCTGCTGTGGACGCTGCAGGGGACCCAGAAGCGGCTGGCCGGGTCGGTGGACGTGGACGGCAAGGATCCGGCGACCCTCGACCCCGAGGAGCGACGTGCGCTCGTCGGGCTGCTCCCACAGACCGCGGCCGATCTGCTCTACCTGGAGACGGTGGCCGAGGAGTGCGACGCGGGCGGCCCGCGGACCCGTGAGATCCTGGACAGCCTCGTTCCGGGCATCCCCGACGGCCAGCACCCGCGCGACCTCTCCGAGGGTCAGCGCCTCGCCCTGGCGCTGGCGCTGATCCTGAGCGCCGACCCGCCGGTCGTGCTCCTCGACGAGCCGACCCGCGGCCTCGACTACTCCGCCAAGCACGCCCTGTCCGAGATCCTTCGCGAGCTCACCGCGGCCGGCAAGGCGGTCCTGGTGGCGACCCACGACGTCGAGTTCGTCGCCGAGGCTGCCGACGACGTGGTGGTGCTCGCCGATGGCGAGGTGGTCTCCGCCGGTGACGTACGCAGCGTCACCGCCGAGTCGCCGGCCTTCGCGCCCCAGGTGAGCAAGGTCTTCGGCCCGGGCTGGCTGAACGTACGCGAGATCGTCGAGGCGGTGGGCGAGGGATGATCAGGTTCTCGCCCCGCACGGCGGTCCTGCTCGCGATCATCTCCGTGGCCGGGCTGATGATGTTCGGCTGGCCGCTGCTGCTCCACGGCTACGAGCGGGTGCAGCCGCCGTTCATCTTCCTGGCGCTGCTGCCGCTGATGCTGGTGGTGCTGCTGAGCGAGCTCTCCACGGGCGGCATCGACACCCGGATGATCGCGGTCCTCGGCGTGCTCAGCGCGATCGAGGCCGTCCTACGCGCCGTCTCCGCCGGCACGGGCGGGGTGGAGCTGGTCTTCTTCATGCTCATCCTCGGCGGCCGGGTCTTCGGTCCGGCCTTCGGCTTCGTCCTCGGCTGCACCAGCCTGTTCGTCGCCGCGCTCGTGACCGCCGGCGTCGGACCGTGGCTGCCCTATCAGATGCTCGGCGCCGCCTGGGTGGCGATGGGAGCCGGGCTCCTGCCGCGCGCGAGCGGCCGCGGGGAGATCGGGCTGCTGGCGGCGTACGGGATCGTCGCCTCGTACGCCTACGGGCTCCTCCTCAACCTGCAGGGCTGGCCGCTGCTCACCGGCGTCACGGTGCCCGGCGCGAGCGGCAACCTCTCCTACGAACCCGGTGCCGCCTTCGGCGAGAACCTGGCGACGTTCCTGCGCTACACCCTGGTCACCTCGACCAGCAGCTGGGACACCGTGCGCGCGATCACCACCGCGGTCGCCATCGCCCTCCTCGGCCCCGCCGTCCTCGCCACTCTTCGTCGTGTTGCCCGCCGGGCCACCGTCACCGGCGTGGTCTCGACAAGCTCGACCACCTGATAGGTCAGGCGTGCTGGTGCTCGGAGACCCGGGCGAGAAAGCCGAGCAGCAGCTGGTGCACGCGGTCGGGCTGCTCCATCTGCACGAAGTGGGTGCCGTCGAGCTCGACGAAGGTGCCGTTCTTGACCCCGGCTGCAACCCGCGACATGTGGCGCGCGCCGGCGATGAGGTCCCGGGTGCCTGCGACCAGCACGACCGGCACCTTGATCCGGCGCAGCGAGACCGAGCGGCGCTGGGAGGTGCGCAGCGCGAGGTGGAAGTACCACTCGACCGGGGTGGTCAGGAATTCGGCCAGCGCCGCCGCGGCGAGCTCGGGATCAGGGACCTTGCCGATCAGACCGGCCTTCGAGAACACCTCGATCGCCCGCGGGCCGAGCTCGAGGCGCGCGGCCAGGGGAGTGATCAGGGAGCCGGTGCGACACAGCACCCGCGAGGCGGTGCGGGTCACGATCGCGGCCGCCGGAGCGGGCAGTCGCAGCGGTCCCAGCATCGACTTGAACGTGTCACCGGGCACGCCGGCGACACCGAAGATGCCCGAGACCCGCTCGGGATGGTCCGCGGCCAGCTCGAACGCGGTGTTGACCCCGATCGACCAGCCCATCACGACCGGCCGCGAGAGCGCGAAGGCGTCCATCACCGACAGCGCGTCCTCGGCGAAGTGCCTCGAGGTGGTCTGCTGCGGGTCCTTCGGCCGCGCCGAGCCGGAGGTGCCACGGTGCTGCCAGGAGACGACACGTACGCCGCACGAGGTGTGCAGCAACGCCGGCCAGTTCCACGGGCTGGTGCCGAGGCCGTTGCACAGCAGCACCGTCGGCCCCTCGATCACGCCCTCGGGGTCGTTGGTCCACGCGCGGATCAGGGTGCCGTCGTCGGAGAGCACATCCCGGAACACGACCGTCGACTCGGCCATCGCCCGCGGCAGACTCATGCAGACATTCTCTCCGAAGCGAGCAGCTGGAGATAGTGCTGCACATCCTCACGCTCGGCACGCCGCAGCAGGAGGGCCTCCTCGGCGGCCTTGGCGTTGTGCCGGGCGGCGAGGTGGGAGGCCACCGGCCAGGCGAGCAGCAGCTGGATGGGTCGTAGGAACGGGCCGACCATTCGCCCCGCGGTGCGAGCGGCGAGGAGGGCGGCCACCTGGGCGACGGCAGCGGTGTGTACGGGTGCGGTGATGGTCGACAACGGAGCAACTCCAAAGACAGGCGGCGGACCGGGCGGCAGAGGGGGAGTTGTCACCGAACTGTAGTGACCTCAACGTTCGGAGTCAGTGACGTGCGGATGTCGCTTGTGTGAAACGCCCCACTACACCGGGGTCGACTCGGCCGGCACGTGATGCTCGGGCTTCCCGGTGCGCGTCGCCCCCGCGGAGGCGACCACCACGCAGGCGATGGCCAGCCACTGCAGGACCGAGAGCCCCTCGTGGAGGATCAGGATCGCGGCCAGAGCGCCGGCGGCCGGCTCCAGCGACATCAGGATCGCGTAGAGCCCCGACTTGATCGAACGCAGGGCGACGAGATCGAGGGAGTAGGGGATCACCGACG
>JALZDD010000902.1 GCA_030862715.1 Actinomycetota bacterium
TGCCGGTCGGCAGGCCACGGGCGAGGATCGCGTCGACGCCGACCGCCTTCGCGAGCGCCTTCTCGATCTCGTCGGCGAGCTCCTGGGCGATGTTCTGACGGCTGTTGCCCCACTCCTCGGCCTCGAAACGGCTCTTGAACGTCGGTGGGGTGGCCGTGCTGGTCACCGTGCCGTCGTCGCTGACGGTGAACTCCTGGGTCTTGGCCCGGTCGAGGATGCCCTGGACGATGCGCTCGATGGCCTCGACCTCGGGTTCGGCGGTGTAGAGGGCCTTCTGCATCTCCTGCTTGGCGGTGATGTGGCTGGTGAGGTTCTTGACCAGGCTGTCGCGGTGCCCTCGGGCAGCGTCGGCGGCCATCCCGGTCCAGGACTTGGCCACACCGTTGGCCTCGAGCTCGTCACGGCTGGTCTCCAGGTTGCGGAGGTCGGCCTTGAGCCCGTCGCCGGCGTCACCCAATGGCGCCGCTTTCCAGGTCTTGACCTGGCCGAACGTGATCGCCATCAGACGAGCGCGGTCGCGTCGAAGTGAGCGAGGGTCCCGTCGGTGCAGGTGTGGCGGTCGATACGCCGCCCGTCGGCCTCCAGGAGGTCCTGCCGGCCGGGGACCTTCTTCAGGGCACGGAGGAGGTCGTACTCGTCGTTGATCCGCAGCACGGTCCAGGGATGCTCCTGGGTGCCGTCGCCGCTCGCCCGGATGCTCCGCAGGGCGGCGCTGGCGACCTGGCGCTCGCGGGCGGCGGAGCGCTCCTCACCGGAGCGCTCCAGGGCGGTCGCGAGGCGCAGGTGGGCAGACGGGCTGAAGATCGCCCCGGGCATGAGCGCCCGCAGCGCATTCGCGGCCTCGGCGTAGTTGCCGTCGTCGAGCAGCTTGTCGATGCCGCTGAGGTCGAGGTCGATGGTGAAGTTGGCGGAGTTGCGGACCGCGCGGCGCAGCGGCGCCAGCGTCTCGGGGCCGGGGTCGTCGAGGTAGGCGGTGACCAGGTCGGCGTACGTCGTCATTTCGACTCCTTCAGGAGACGGTCGAGCTCAGCGGCGGTCAGGTTGTCGAGATAGTCGCGACCGGACTTGCGGGCATCAGCCTCGACGGGCTGGTTGTAGTAGGCGTCGAAGTCCTTGTCGGGGCTCTTGTAGTCGTCGAAGTTCTCCTCCCACTCCTCGGCCTGGTCCTCGGTGATGCCGTCCTCCTCGTGCGCGTCGAAGGGGTCGTCCTCCCACCAGAACTGGAAGTCGTTGTTGTCCTCGATCGCCTCGTACTGCCGGGCGTGACGCATCTCGTGGGCCACGGTGTGCAGGAGGTCGGGATCGCTGAGCCTGTCCGGGTTGAGGCGTACGGCCTTCTCGTCCTCGCTCCAGGAACCGTTGCCGGAGATGGTGTCGTCCCAGATGATGTCGTCGACGTCGACGCCGTACTCCTTGGCGAGCTCCTCGATCTTCTGGTCGATGATCGCCTTGCGCTCGGCGTCGGTGAGCTGAGCCCACCGCTCGGCGACCTCGGGGGAGGCCATCCCGCGCTGCTCGCGGGTGTCGTCGAGAGACTGGACGGTGCCGGTCGGGATGCCGTCGGTGAGGATGACGTCGACGCCGGCCGCCTTGGCGAGGGCGTCGGTGATGTCGTCGGCGAGCTCTTGGGCGATGGTGTTGCGGCTGGCGCCCCATTCCTCGGCCTCGTAGCGGCTGCGGAAGGTGGGCGGCGTGGCGGTGCTGGTCACGGAACCGTCGTCACCGACGTTGAACTCGTTCGTCTTGGCCCGGTCCAGGATGCCCTGGACGAGACGCTCGATGGCCTCGACCTGGGGCTCGGCGGCGTAGAGCGCCTTCTGCATCTGCTGCTTGCCGGTGATGTGGCTGCTCAGCTGGGCCACGAGGGTGTCGCGGTGGCCGCGGGCGGCGTCGGCGGCGACTCCGGTCCAGGACTTGGCCACGCCGTTGGCCTCGAGCTCGTCACGGCTGGTCTCCAGGTTGCGGAGGTCGGCCTTGAGCCCGTCGCCGGCGTCACCCAGTGGTGCCGCCTTCCAGGTCTTGACCTGGCCGAACGTGATCGCCATCAGTTGGGGCCCATGACCTTTCCGCCCTTTTCGCCGGCGGCCTTGTCTGCGGCCTCGAACTCGTCGAGAGCCTTCTGCATCTCCGCGGCGAGCTTCTGGGAGCTGTCAGCCGCGGCCTTCGTCTCATCGGTCCAGCGGGTGCCGAGATCGGACATGTAGGAGACCGACTCCGCCCCTGGGACCGCGGCGCCCGCCTTGCTCAGATAGCCGGCGGAATCGGCTTTGCGTACGGCGCTCTCGGCGTCCGTGGCGATGCCGATGGATGTCTTCATGTCCTTGGGGACGACATGAATTTCGCTCATGGTCTGCTGGTCCTCCTGGGCCCGAACGGGAGACGGCTAGGGCGTGTCTTCACAGAGACACGCCCTAGCCCGGAGACCCTAACGGAAACTCGGGTCCAGCGTCTTCGTAAAAAGCGCACCGCCGTCGACGTCACGGAGGGTGACGGTGAGCTGCTGCGTACGTCCGTCGATCTCGACCTCGCCGAAGAACTGGAAGCCGTCGGCGGGTGAGGCGTTGGCGGCCGGGGGAGCGGCCACGAACTCGGCGGCCGGACCGAAGGTGGG
>JALZDD010000934.1 GCA_030862715.1 Actinomycetota bacterium
CAGGTGATCGAGGTCGGCAGCACGGTCGCGGCGGAGGCCTACCTCGCCGCCCATCAGGTCGAGCTCGCCGAGGGCGACCGGATCCGCCGGGATCTGGTCGAGGACCTCCTCGCCGGACGCGGGGCCCGGCCGGGTCCGATGCTCGAGGTGGCCCGCAGGTGCGGGCTGGAACCGGACGACCGGATCATCGTCCTGGTCGCGGTGCCGGTGCGGCCGCTACGCCCGGGGCGGAGCCTGCGGGAGGCGCTGCGGCACGTACGCACCGAGCTCGGGCCTGCGCGAGAGGGGGTCACGGTGATCCGGCAGGAGCAGCTCGTCGCGATCGTGCCCGTCGGCACCGACGACGTCAGGACGATCGTGCCCGACCTGCGACGCATCTACCGCCAGCTCGCCCGGGAGGGGTTCGAGCTGGCCGTGGGTGCCAGCACCGTGCACGCCGGCTTGGGCGCAGCGCCCGCCGCCTACTCGGAGGCGGGGATCGCTCGCGACGTCCTCGGTGCGGATCCCGGCGTGATGGCACTGCCGATGATCTCGACGATCGACTACCTGGTGCTGCGCGAGGATCCGACCGCCCGCCGCCTGGTGCGCCCGGCGCTGCGCCAGTTCGTCGAGGAGGACCTCGCGCGTGACTGTGTGATGATCGAGACCATGCTGGCGTACGTCGCCTGCGACCTCAACGCCAAGCTGGCCGCCGAGCGTCTGCACGTCCACGTCAACACCGCCTACCACCGGCTCGAGCGGATCGCGGAGCGCACCGGCTGCGACCTGCGCCGGTTCGCCGACGTCGAGGAGCTGATCTTCGCGATCCGGCTACTCACCGAGCCTCGCGGCGTGGCAAGAGCCTAGGCGGCGGCAGGCTTGCGGCCGTAGAACCAGTAGACCGCCGCGCCGAGCAGGTTGGTGCTGCCCCACAGCCGCCACAGGGTCCGCGGCCCGCGGATCTCGTCGTCGGAGCGCGTCTGCAGGTCGCGCAGGATCACCGGGGCGACTGCCGCCTGGGCCACGAGCGCGCCGGTGGTCAGGATCGTCTTCTGCTTCTTGGTCAGTGCCATGGAGCCAGTCTTTGCCTTGGCTTGTGTCCAGTCAAGGAACGTTGGCCTTATAGGAGTGTCGGCAGATCGGCCGTGGAGGGGAGGAGGTGGGTGTGGGGCTCGGTGGCGAGCCGGTCGTGGGTGAAGGAGCCGGTGGCGACGCCGACGACGAAGCCGGCCCCGGCGTTGGTGCCGGCGCCGAGATCGTTGGGGGTGTCGCCGGCGACCAGCACGCGACGTACGTCTTGGACGCCGGTGGCCTCCATGCAGCGGAAGACGAGGTAGGGGGCGGGGCGGCTGGCGGCGACGAGGTCGGAGGTGACGAGGGCGTCGACGGTCGAGTCGGCTTCAGCGCCGACGGTCCAGCCGAGGCCGTCGAGGATGGCGGCGGCGATCTCGGTGGAGTAGCCGGTCTGCAGCGCGACCTTGACGCCTCGTGAGCGCAGCGTCGCGAACATCTCGGGCACGCCCGGGAACGGCTTCGGTGGGGTCTCCCGGTAGGCCATGACGAGGCGCTCGCCGAAGCCGTCGAAGATCTTGTCGACCTGGGCGGTGGTCGGGTCCTGGCCGAGGCCGCGCAGCAGTCCCTGGATCGCCTCCCACTTCGAGGTGCCCTTCCACCGCGGGAGCAGGTCGTGGGGGACCGGCTCGCCGGCGGCGTCGGCGACGGTCGACTCGAGCACGTCGTAGACCAGCCCGCCCTCGTCGACGGTGGTGCCGGCCATGTCGAGAGCGGCTAGGTCGAAGCGGAGCCCGAGACGGTTGGCGGAGTGGAAGGCGGTGGTCACGAGATCTCCTTGAGGATGCGTACGTCGGTGCGGATCCCCGCCGCGGACGGGCGGGTGTTGTCGATGGTGAAGGTGACCCGGTCGGACCGGTAGCGGTCATCGGCGTACTCCAACGGCGTGCCGTCGGCGGAGGTCGCCCGGCGGCGCTCGCGCAGCAGCGGACTGCCCACCGCGATGTCGAGCAGGTCGGCGTCGGTCTCGTCGGCCGCGACCGCGTCCATGGTGTGGCGTGCGGCGTGCAGGTCGACGCCGGCGGCGATCAGGTGGGCGTAGAGCGAGCCGGTGTCGGGGTCGAAGTCGAAGAGCAGCCGCCCGACGCGCTCGACGAAGGTGCTGCGCTCGAGCATGGCGGGATGACCGTCGAGAAGACGGAGCCGGAGCACGTCGACCACCGGGTCGCCCTCGTCGATGTCGAGCGCCTCGGCGGCAGCGGCGGTAGCCCCGCGCCGGGCGACCTCGATGGTGCGCTGACCGGCGGTGTGGCCGATCTGCTGCACCCACGCGCTGAACGAGATCAGCTGCTCGAAGGGCTGCCCGAGCGCGGTGTCGCGCACGGTCGGCGGACGCCCCTGGCCGCCGCTGAGCAGGCCTTCGCGGCGCAGGCTCGCCAGTGCCGTACGGATCGTGCCCCTGGAAGCGCCGAACTGCTCGCACAGCTGCGCCTCGGAGGGGAGCGGGGCGCCGGTCGGCAGCTCGCCGGCGATGATCCGGGCGCGGATGGCCTCGGCGACCTGGACATGCAGCGGGCTACTCATGATCAGGAGGCTACAACTTGATCAGACAAGTATGGTGGAGCGCTTCGTGAACGCCCGGATAACGCTCAGAGGACCAAACCGGGTGCAGGAAAACGACCGGTTAACTTGTCTGTACATGTTCGTTCGGAATGTTGACCGAGCCTGCCACGAGACAGAAGTGTTCGGGCCGTGCCAACTCATACGACCACCCCCGACGGTGCCGCCGACCTCGTTGTCGTCGGTGCCGGGATCGTCGGCCTCGCGCATGCCGTCGAAGGGCTCTCGCGCGGCCTGAAGGTCCATGTCATCGAGCGTGACGAGCGCGCCGTCGGCGCCTCGATCCGCAACTTCGGGCACATCTGCACCACCGCCCAGTCGGGTCAGTCGCTGGCCTACGCCCTCCTGGCCCGCGAGCGTTGGCTCGCCCTCGCCGCCAAGGCGGGCTTCGGCCTCCGGGAGTCGGGCACGGTCGTCGTCGCCCGGACCGAGGCCGAGATGGCCGTGCTCGAGGAGTTCGCGGGCGTCCGCGGCACCGAGCAGGCCCGCCTGCTGGACGCCGACGCCACCCGCGATCTGTTCCCAGCGGCCACCGCGGAGGTTCTCGGCGGCGCGCACCTGCCGCTGGACCTGAGGGTGGACCCGGGTGAGGCGCTGCCCGCGATCGCCGCGTGGCTGGGGTCCGAGGGCGTCCGGTTCAGCTGGGCGACCCATGTCGGTGCCATCGACCCGGGCGCCGACGGGATCGACGTCCGCACGAGCCGCGGAACCATCCGTTCCGCCCGGGTCGTCCACGCCGCCGGCCATGACATCGACCGGCTGTTCCCGCAGGTCGCCGAGGAGGCAGCCGTACGCCGCTGCCGGCTGCAGATGCTCGAGGTCGCGCCGCCGGGCGATGTCGAGATCGGGCCGGCGGTGCTGACCGGACTCTCGATGCTGCGCTACGGCGGGTTCGCCGAGACCACGGCTGCCACCGGCGTACGGAACGAGCTCGAGGCCTCCGCTCCCGAGCTCCTCGACGTCGTCATGAACCTCATGCTCACCCAGCGTCCCGGGACCGGCGGCCGACCCGGCTCGATCGTCCTGGGCGACACCCACCACTACGACCGTACGCACCTGCCCTTCGACGACGAGCACGTCGCCGAGCTGGTGCTGCGGGAAGGGGCGCGGCTGCTCGGGGCTCCGCTCATCGTCCGACGTCGCTGGCGAGGGGTCTACGCGGACTCCACGCGGACCGACTTCGTCATCGCAGAGCCGTTCCCGGGTCTCCGGGTCGTCTCGGTGACGTCGGGCATTGGCATGACCACAGCACTGGGCCTCGCGCCCACCGTCCTCGACCAGCTGCTCTGACCACAGGAGAAACCGAACATGTCCACCCTGCGCTCCCTCACCGCCCTCGCCGGCGCCGCCACACTGACCCTCGCCCTGGCCGCCTGCGGCAGCGAGGCGACAAGCGACAAGGCCGCCGGCGCCGGCGGCGAGGTCGGTCCCGACCAGATCTGCCCCGACGGCACCCTGACGATGGGCGTCGAGCCCTTCGAGGACCCCAAGAACCTGATCCCCGTCTACGAGACCCTGGGCAAGGCCCTCGGCGAAGAGCTCGGCTGCGAGGTCGAGGTGCAGATCTCCGACACGTACGTCGCCGAGATCCTGGCCATGCAGAACGGCAAGCTCGACATCGGCCAGTTCGGGCCGCTGGGCTACGTCTTCGCCCAGAAGCAGGCCGGCGCCACGCCACTGGCCTCCTTCGCGGGCGAGGACGGCGAGGTCTCCTCCTACACCGGTGGCATCTGGGTGCCGAAGGACTCGCCGGTCAAGTCCGTCGAGGATCTGAAGGGCACGACCCTGGCGCTGTCCGAGTCAGGCTCCACCTCCGGTGACGCGGTGCCGCGCAAGGCGCTCATCGACGCCGGGATCGAGAAGGACGTCAAGGCCGAGTACGCCGGTGGCCACACCGAGGCGCTGCTGGCCCTGGTCAACGGCAAGGTCGACGCGGCCGAGATCAACAGCCAGACCCTGGCCTCGGCGACGGCCGAGGGCCAGTTCGACGAGTCCGCCTTCCGCCAGATCTGGAAGTCCGAGCCGATCCTGAACGACCCGATCGCGGCCGGCCCGAACATGACTCCCGAGGTGTCCA
>JALZDD010000988.1 GCA_030862715.1 Actinomycetota bacterium
GTCAACTACGCCTCGCTCCAGACGCTGCGCAACTACTCGATCATCGCGCTGATCGTGATGTTCGTGCTCAGCCTGGCGATCGGCTGGTGGGTGGCCGGGCGGGCGCTGCGGCCGGTCGGTGCGATCACCCGCACCGCCCAGGAGATCAACGCCTCCGACCTCACCCGGCGCATCGGCGCGACCGGACCGCACGACGAGCTGCGTACGCTCGCCGACACCATCGACTCCATGCTCGCCCGCCTCGACCGGGCCTTCTCCGACCAGCGCCGGTTCGTCGAGGACGTCTCCCACGAGCTGCGCAACCCGGTCTCCCTCATCCACACCAACGTCGAGGCCGTCCTCGCCAACGACCGCTCCACCATCCCCGAACGGCGCGAGGCCAGCCTGGTCGTGCTCCAGGCCACCCGCCGGATGCGCCGTCTCCTCGAGGACCTGCTGGCCATCGCCCGCAGCCGCTCGGAGGCCTTCACCGACCGTCAGGTAGACCTGGCCGCGGCCGTCACCGCGGCGGTTCGGGAGTATCGGCTGCCGGCAGAGGCACGCGGCCTCAGCGTGGTCGAGCGCAGCCATGGTGGACCGGTCGTCGTCGGCGACCCCGACGCGCTGCAGCGCGTCATGGCCAACCTGCTGTCCAACGCGGTCAGACTCGCCCCGGCCGGCTCCACCCTCACCGTCGGCATGGGCAGCCGCGACGGCTGGGCCTGGGCCGCGGTCGCCGACGAGGGACCGGGGATCGACGAGGCGAACCAGGAACGCGTCTTCGACCGGTTCTACCGAGGCAACGGTACGTCCGGGGATGACGCGGTCGCCGACGGATCGGGTCTCGGCCTCTCCATCGCCCGCCAGATCGCCGAGAGCCACGAGGGACGGCTCGTGCTGGTCAGCCACGGCCAGGCCGGAAGCACCTTCGTGCTCTGGCTACCCGACCACGCCATGAACCGTTCCGCCGGGCGTACCGACGCGCCACCAGAAGGTGACCCGCTGCTCGGCTGATCGGCAGAGGTGCCCTGACAGTGCCTCCCACGTGGCGGCGCACGGACCTACCGTTTGAGGAGTGAGCATGAGAACAGCATCGACGTGGCTCGGCGTACGAGCTCTCGCCCCCGTGGTTCTGCTCGGAGCCGTCACCAGCGCCTGCATGAACGTCACCGTCCAGGTCGACCCGGCGCCCACGCCGCCCACCAAGCCGTCGACCTACTACGGCACCGTCGAGACCGTCGAGGAAGCCCGCTGGTCCACGACGTACGCCGACGACCCGACGTACGAGACGTGGGATGACTGCTGGGAGAGCTGAGCCGTCACCGCCTGGGCGCGGCTAACGCGTCGCCAGCAGCTGGCGTGCCATCACGAGGCGCTGGATCTGGTTGGTGCCTTCGTAGATCTGGGTGATCTTGGCGTCGCGCATCATGCGTTCGAGGGGGAAGTCCTGGGTGTAGCCGGCTCCGCCGAGGAGCTGGACGGCGTCGACGGTGATCTCCATGGCGGTGTCGCTGGCGAAGCACTTGGCGGCCGCTCCGAAGAACGACAGGTCGCTGGAGTCTCGTTCGGACTTGGCAGCGGCGATGTAGACGAGCTGGCGGGCCGCCTCGAGCTTCATGGCCATGTCGGCGAGCATGAACTGGATCCCCTGGAAGTCGGCGATGTGCTTGCCGAACTGCTGGCGTTCCTGAACGTACGCCAGGGCGTGGTCGAGGGCACCCTGGGCGATGCCGACGGCTTGGGCGGCGATGGTGATGCGGGTGTGGTCCAGGGTGCGGAGGGCGAGCTGGAGGCCGGTGCCGGGCTCGCCGATGATGCGGTCTCCGGGCAGGTAGACGGCGTCGAAGATCAGTTCGCAGGTGGGGGAGCCCTTGATGCCCAGCTTCTTCTCGGGCGCGCCGATGGTGAACCCCTCGTCGCTCTTCTCCACGACGAAGGCGCTGACGTTGCGGCCTCGCTGGCCGTCGGGGTCGGTGACCGCGAGGACGGTGTAGTAGTCGGAGACGCCGGCGTTGCTGATCCACGACTTCTGGCCGCTCAGCACCCAGTGGTCGCCGTCGAGGACGGCACGGGTCTTCAGGGAGGCGGTGTCGGAGCCGGCCTCGCGCTCGGAGAGGGCGTAGGAGAACGCCGAGGTGCCGGCGGCGAGCGGTGGGAGGTAACGCTGGTTGAGGCTCTCGGAGCCGGCGAGGATGAGCGGGAGGCTGCCGAGCTTGTTGACCGCGGGGATCAGCGAGGAGGAGGCGCACACGCGCGCGATCTCCTCGATGATGATGCAGGTCGCCAGGGCGTCGGCGCCCTCGCCGCCGTACTCCTCGGGCACGTGCGCTGCGTGGAAGCCGGAGGCGACGAGTGCGTCGTACGCCTCGGTCGGGAACCTGGCGGCGGCGTCGACCTCCGCGGCGTGGGGAGCGATCTTGTTCGCCGCGACCGCGCGCACGGCCTCGCGCAGATCGAGGTGGTGGTCGGCGAGCTCGAGGTAGGGAAAGTCGTCGGTCATGGTGCCTCCGTAAGTTGTTAGGCGGCCCGGTGGGGCCGGGTGTGGCTGATGGTGTCTTGCGTTTGATCGCTCCCGAGGAGTGGCCGCCCGGTTCCACGGGGCGCCCTGACTGCTGATTGAGATG
>JALZDD010000994.1 GCA_030862715.1 Actinomycetota bacterium
TTGTATCAGCGGGTCTGCTGCGTACTCCTTGGGACTGTCCGGACCGAGATTCGGGGGAATTCGGTTCGGACGCTGGCGCCGCCGCCTTGGGGGAGGCAGGCGGTTTCGGGGCCGCAGCGCGGGTTGGGCAAGAGGGGGATGCCCAACCTGCGCCGGCCCGAGACGTGGGCCGGGCGGGGCGGTGAGGGGACTGACTGCCCCGCCCGGCAACTTTCGATTCTCCCGCTCCGGGACCGTCACGGCAATGGTTCCGTGAGGTCAGAACTGAAATGTGTTCTAGACGGAACGGTCGAGGCGGCCGAGGCGCTTCCCGAGCGCCGGGGTGACCCGGTCGACCCAGGTCGCGGTGATGTGGGAGTCGTCGTAGTAGGTGACGACATCGCCGACGACGAGCGGGCAGCGCTCGGTGCAGACCAGGTCGACGATGTCGACGTACGCCGCATCGGTGCCCGCGAGCGCCTCCTGGGTCACCTCGTTGGAGTCGACCTCGGTGCCGTCGGCCTTCACCACGCAGTCCTCGAGGAGGTTGCGGGCGTCGGAGAGGCACTCGCCGGGGTCGTTGTCGACGGCGGGGACATCGGCGAAGACGCGCACGTCCGGGGTGATCTTCTCGAAGGCGCTGACGCCGTGGCGTACGCCCTCTCGCCACTGCTCCTCGGTCGAGACGCCGTCGCGCTCCTCCATGTCGAGCATCCCGCGGGCGCCGACGACGATCGTGTCCGGGTTGAGCTCGGTGATCTGCTCGTTGGTCCACTGCCGGAAGTCCTCGCACTCGGCGACGGTCATCTTCGAGGACTTCTGCTTCACCCCGTACGCGGCGCAACCGAGCTTCACGAACGGGACCAGCTTCACGTTCTGGCGCTCGGCGAGGGTGTCGAGGGCCGGGAGCCACATCCCGATGTGGGAGTCGCCGACGACGGCCACGGTGCGGTCGGCCTTGCCGTCGCCGTAGACGCAGTCGCCGTCGAGCTTGGTCTCGCCGTAGCCCGCGTAGCAGTAGCCGCCGCGTTCGGCCCACGAGTCGGTGGCGTCGAACTCGACCTCCGGGGGCAGCGGCGCACCGTCCTCGGCGGCCGCGATCGTCTTCTTCAGCACACCGGTGACCGGCTTGTCGTCGGTCTCGAGGACGTCCGGGTTCTCCTTGAACCACTCCTCGGCGTTGGCCTTGGCGACGTCGACCTGATAGCCGGCGTACGCCTGCGAGCTCGTGCCCGCGACCAAGGCGAGGGCAGCGGCGGCGGGCCAGAGGGCGAGCGCGCGTCGGCCCTTGGTGAGGTGCGGGAGCTTGTGGCGCTGGAAGGGCATCTCGATCCAGTGGTAGCTCGCCGCAGAGGCGGCCAGGATGAGCGCCAGCATGATCAGCAGCTGGCGGATGCCGCCGCCGGGAATCGCCTCGGGGGCGAGGATCAGGATCGGCCAGTGCCACAGGTAGAGGCTGAACGAGATGTCGCCGAGGTAGCGGAAGGGCTGTTTTGAGAGCAGCCAGCCGGTCGGGGTGTTCGGGCCGGCGATCAGCAGCGCTGTCGTCGCCAGGACCGGGACCAGGGCGTGCCAGCCGGGGAAGTGGGTCGCCTCGCTGAAGTTGGCGGTGGCATAGACGAGGGTGCCGACGCCAGCGATGCCGAGGGCTGTGGCGTACGGCTTCTTCAGCGTCATCAGACGCCCCGCGAGGCAGGCGAGCAGGGCGCCGGCGGCGAGCTCGAAAGCCCGGGCGGGCGTGGAGAAGTAGGCCGTGGTCGGATCGGCGGCGGTGGCGTGCAGCGACCAGGCGAAGCTGACCACTGCCACGAGCGCGGCGAGCGCGGTGATCGCGCGACGGCGGTGGTGCTTCGGGATCCAGAGGGCGACGGCGAGCACCAGCAGCGGCCAGACGACGTAGAACTGCTCCTCGACCGAGAGCGACCAGTAGTGCTGGAACGGCGAGGGTGCGGCGTTGTTGAAGTAGTCGACGGCTTCCTTGGCGAAGTGCACGTTGGCCAGGAACACCGCCGCCCAGCCTGCGTCGCCCGCGATCTGGTCGGTGCGGGTCTGGGGCAGGACGATCGCGCTGTAGGTGAGTACGACCAGCATCGTCGCGGTCGCCGCCGGCAGGATCCGGCGGGCGCGGCGGGCGTAGAACTGGCTGATGCTGACCGTGCCGCTGCGGTCGGTCTCACGCAGCA
>JALZDD010001004.1 GCA_030862715.1 Actinomycetota bacterium
TCGTCAGCCAGACCTGCTTGTTGGTGAAGAACCGGTTCGCCTCGCTGCGGCCGGTCGCGTTCGGGTCGCCCGGGAAGTGGGGCACCGAGAGCTGCACCAGGACCACGGTCAGCAGGGCGAGGCCTGCTGCGGCTGCGTACGGTGCCCGCCAGCCGGCCGTCTGGCCGAGCCACGTCGCGAACGGGACACCGATCACGTTGGCGACCGAGAGCCCGAGCATCACCAGGGCGACCGCTCGCCCGCGGTGCTTCGGCGCGGCCATCGACGTGGCGACGATGGTCGCGACGCCGAAGTAGGCGCCGTGCGGGAGCCCGTCGAGAAACCTCGCGACCAGCAGCATCTGGTAGTCGACGGCGACGGCGCTGAGCAGGTTGAACAGGGCGTACGCCGCCATCAGCGACAGCAGCAGCCCCTTGCGCGGAAGATGGGCGACGAAGAACGAGAGGATCGGTACGCCGACCACCACCCCGACCGCATAGGCGCTGATCAGGTGACCGGCCGTGGAGGTTCCGACACCGACGCCCTCGGCGATCTCAGGCAGCACGCCCATGGTGACGAACTCGGTCGTTCCAATCGCGAACCCACCCGTCGCGAGGGCGAGCATGGCGATCACGAACCGGACGGGGGTGACCGGTCTCACGGCGGTCTCGGTGCTGGCGATGTCGGTCACTACTGCCTAACCTTCGGCGATTTGGGCGCTATTCCGTGAATCGGTGTGACGCGGGTCCCGACACTCCAGGGTTTCGTCAACCATGGTTGACAACCGATCGGTGTCAACCTATATTGACAGCATGACGGATGCGAAGGACCTTGCCGAGTCGGCCGCGAGCGCCGACCCGAGCACCGGGTTGCGAGCCGCGCTCGCACTGCGTCGCCTCGCCGACTCGCTGGAGCGGCTGCAGGTGGCGAACGCCCGCCGACAGGGATGGGCCTGGCAGGAGATCGCCGACGCGCTGGAGGTCAGCCGACAGGCGGTCCACAAGAAGTACGCGAAGGAGATGTGATGTTCGAGAGGTTCACCAAGCCGGCCCGCGATGCGGTGGTCGCCGCACAGACGTACGGCACCGAGCTCGGTCACGACCGCATCGGCGACGACCACCTGCTGCTGGCGATCGGCGCCAGCGCCGGCTCGTCCGCTGCCCGGGCGCTCGCCGAGGCCGGGGTCGACACGGCTGCGCTGCGGGCGGAGATCGAGCGGGCTCACGGGCGCCTCGGCAACGACGACGCGGACGCGCTGTCCACGCTCGGGATCGATCTGGACGCGGTCCGCTCCAGGGTGGAGGAGGTCTTCGGGGCCGGTGCGTTGGACAGCGGGAAGCCACGCCGCCGTCTCGGCGGACACATCCCGTTCACCAAGGACGCGAAGAAGGTCCTCGAGCTCTCGCTGCGCGAGGCGATCCGACTCAAGGACCGCTCGATCGGCACCGAGCACATCCTGCTCGGCATCCTTCGCGCGGAGGGGGAAGGACATGCTGCACTACAGGCCCTCGGCGTGGATGCTGCTGCGCTGCGCCGCGCGCTCGAGAACGGCGAGGCTGCCTGAGGCGTCACCCCCGCCTCCCGAGGAGGCGGGGGTCAGCCAGCCAGGTGAGACCAGGCCGGAGCCAGCTCGGTCCACGGACCCACAGCCGCGATCTCGCCGTCGACCATGACGACGACCCGGTCGGCCTGAGCCAGAGCGGCTCGCTTCGAGGTGGCTCCGATGACCGTCGTGTGCCGGTCACGCAGCGCCCGCCAGAGCTCGATCTCGGTGGCCGCGTCGAGCGCGCTGGAGACGTCGTCGGCCAGGAGCAGCTCGGTGTCGGCGGCCAGCGCTCGCGCCAGGGCGAGGCGCTGGACCTGTCCCCCGGAGAGGCGTACGCCACGGTGGCCGACGATCGCGTCCGCGCCGCCCGCCTCCTTGACGTCGAGCTCGAGCCGCGCGTCGGCGACCGGGTTGTCGAAGGGTCGATCGTGGCCCAGCCGGATGTTGTCGGCGAAGGTGCCGGACAGCACCCGCGGCACCTGGGCGACGTACGCCACCTGACCCGGCCTCAGGAAGGACTGCGGGTCCTGGACCAGCTCATCGTTCCACCGGATCGTGCCGGTGTGCTCGATGAGGCCGGCCAGCGACGCCAGCAGGGACGACTTGCCGGAGCCGACCTGCCCCACGAGCAGGACCAGCTCGCCGCGCGAGATCGTCAGCGAGACGTCGGAGACACCGATCGTGCCGTCGTCGTGGACCGCTGACAGGGCCGAGAGCTCGAGGGACTCGAGCGGCACCTGCTCGACCGGACCCGGATCCGGCGCGTCGCCGGTGACCAGGTCGACGCCCGGCGGCAGATCCATCAGGTCGCGACCACCGGCGAACCGGCTGGTCTCCTTCTGCCACGCGCGCGTGCCGGGAGCCTCGGTGACGACCATGCCGGCCACCCGTCCGAACCAGTCGAAGCCCGAGACGGCGTTGGCGACCAGCAGCGCGGTGGCCAGACCCCAGCCGCCGCCGAAGTAGATCCCCCAGGCGGCCACGACACCGCACTGCACCATGAGCGCGGGAACCCCGTCGAGGAATGCCTGCACCCGGTGTTCCTTCACCGCTGCCTCGACGCGACCCGAGTCGACGTGCTGCAGGTGGGCGTGGACCTGCGGGGTGGCCGCGGCCAGCTTCACGGTGCGTACGGACTCCAGCGCGGAGACCACCGCACGGCCGAACCGCGCACGAGCCGCGGAGGAGGCCGCGGCCGAGCGGCCGGCGATCGGCCGGCCGACCGCGGAGGCCAGCGCCGAGGCGATCATCACGACCAGGAGCACGGCGCCCGCAAGTGCGGTGCCGGCGAGCAAGGCCGTGATCGTCGCGATGACGAGGCCGTTGACGAAGTCGACCCAACGGTCGGCGTAGCGGGCGTAACGGTCCGCATCCATCGAGCGGGCGACGACCTCGCCCGGCGGCGTACGCGTCAGGCGGTGCTGGCGGGTCTGACCGTAGAGCACCGCCATCCGGGCCCGCAGCATGACCTCGATCCACCAGCGCGGGTAGCGGTAGAAGGCGTCGGCGAGCATCAGCGGCGCGGCCAGCAGGCTGACCACGAGCAGCACCGACATCACCGTCGGCCTGCCGCCGTCCTGCAGCGACTCGACGATCCGGCCCCACAGGAGCCCGGTGAAGGCACCCTGCGCACCGGTCATCGAGGCGAACAGGAAGAGCAGCGCACCCGCGACGCCCCACTCGGGGCGCAGGAACAGGACGTGCAGCATCCCGCGGGCGAGCGACGGCCCGGTGCCGACCTCGGGGACGTCCGGCGGAGCGCCCGAGCGGCGCTTGCCGCCCACGTTGCCCTCGGCGACATGGTCGAGGGTGGAGTGGTCCACGGGCTTGACTGCCGGCGAGGGCGAGTCGTGATGGTCGGTGCGGCTGGCCTCCAGCAGGTCATGGAACGGCCCGGGCGTGGTCGCCAGCGAGGCCCGCAGGCCGTGCTGGATGACCCGGCCGTGGTCGAGCACGGCCACGTGAGGCGCCCGCTCGATCGTGGAGAGCCGGTGGGCGATCAGGATGCCCGTGCGCCCGGTCAGCAGCCGGTCAGCAGCCGCGACCACCCGGCGCTCGGTGAGCGGGTCCATCCGCGCGGTCGCCTCGTCGAGGACGACCACACGTACGTCGCGCACCAGCAGCCGCGCGAAGGCGACCAGCTGCTCCTCCCCCGCGGACAGCGAGGTGCCGCCAGGGCCGAGCAGGGTGTCGAGCCCGTCGGGCAGGCCCGCGACCCACTCGGAGAGCCCGAGCCGGGCCACCGCCCGCTCGATGTCTTCGCGCGGACGCAAGTCGTCAAAGAGCGCGATGTTCTCCGCGAGCGTGCCCGCCAGGATCTCGGTGCGCTGTGTCACCACGCCAACGGAGGCGCGCAGCTGCTGCAGATCGAGGTCGCGCACGTCCACGCCACCCAGGAACACCGAGCCGCGCGGCGGCTCGACCGCCCGCGAGAGCAGCGAGGCGAGCGTCGACTTGCCCGAGCCGGTCCGGCCGACCAGGGCGATCGTGTCGCCGGCCGGCACCGTGAGCGAGATGCCTTGGAGGGCGAAGGTGCCCTCGGCGTAGGAGAAGGTCAGGTCGCGCAGGTCGACCTCGAGTGCGCCCCCGTCGTCGGGCACGGGCGCGCCGCCTTCGGGCTCCGGCTCGGAGCCCATCATCTGGCGTAGCCGGATGACCGCGCCCAGGCCGGCCTGGATGTCGGGCAGGTGGTTGGCGAGCATCGCGATCTGACCCACGAACGTGCTGGTGACCAGGAACAACGTCACCAGCGCGCTGATCCCGAGGCGGTCGTTCGCGGCGAGCGCCACTCCCGCCAGACCGATGCCGGCCAGCAGGGAGTGCAGGAGCACGCCGGCGCGGCGGCCGACCTTCGCCTCGACCGTGACGACTGCACGGAACTTCTCGTGCACTGTCGCCGACAGCCTGGCCACCCGGGCGACCACGTGGTCCTGGCCCAGGCTCGTACGCAGGTCGTCACGCCCCGCGATGCCCTCCTCGAGCACGGCGGCATGGTCGGTCCAGGACGCCTCCTCGATGACCTTGAGCTCGGAGATCTTGCCCAGCAGCCGGCGGATGACGAACCAGGTCACCGCGGCGAGGAGCGGGAACAGGATCGCCGCCGGCCACCAGGTGAAGCTGGCCACGATCCACATCGGCAGCGCCGCGAAGACCGAGCGGAACAGCATCCACAGCTGCCAGCGCAGCAGGTTGCCGACCTCGTGGGAGTCGTCGTCGACCCGGTCGAGGATCTCGCCGACGGCCTGCTCGCTCAGCTCGGAGAGCGGCTGTCGCATGGCTGCCTGGAGTACGTCCTCGCGGAGCTTGCCCTCGGCCCGGTCGGAGACGCCGACCCACGCGATCTTCGCCGTCGAGTCGATCAGCGAGGCGCCGATCACGCACAGCGCCAGCCAGCCGACCAGGCTCGCGGTCGGGTTCTCCGCCAGCCGCCCGGCCACGACGGTGCCGATCGACTGGGCCACCATGGCCACCGCCAGCGCGATCAGCGCGGCGCCCGTCACCGGCCCCTTCAGGCGTCGCCAGTCGACCTGCCGGCTCGGGTCGGCAGGGTCGGCGGGGACTCCGAGAGCCTTGCCTGAGGTGGGCGCGGGCGGAGTCGAGAGGGTCGCAGTCATCAGAAGATCACGGTATGCGCGACCACCGACACTCGCCTAAAGGTTTTCCGCCCTCGCCCGACGTCAAACACCAGGCTGACCTGCATCTATAGGAATCAGAAGAAAGATCTGGAGAGCAAGGTCACGTACGCCGGGAAGGTGTCCCGAAATAGGCACGACGGCCCGACACGGAGTCCGTGCCGAGCCGTCGCGGAGGTGGATCAGAGAGAGTCGATCGCCTCGTTGAGCGTCGCGGAGGGACGCATCACGGCGGTGACCTTCTCGGCGTCGGGCAGGTAGTAGCCGCCGATGTCGGCGGGCTTGCCCTGGACCGCGAGGAGCTCCTCGACGATCTTGGCCTCGTTGGCGGCCAGGGTCTCGGCGAGACCCTTGAACGCCGCGGCGAGCTCGGTGTCCTCGGTCTGCGACGCGAGCTCCTGGGCCCAGTAGAGACCCAGGTAGAAGTGCGAGCCGCGGTTGTCGGTGGTGCCGAGCTTGCGACCCGGGGAGCGGTCGTTCTCGAGGAAGGTCGCGGTCGCGCGGTCGAGGGCACCGGCGAGCACCTTCGCGGCCGGGGCGGAGGCCTGCTCGGCGTACTTCTCGAACGAGGGCACCAGCGCGAAGAACTCACCCAGCGAGTCCCAGCGGAGGTAGTCCTGCTCGACCAGCTGCTGCACGTGCTTCGGAGCCGAGCCGCCCGCACCGGTCTCGAACAGACCGCCGCCGGCGATCAGCGGGACGATGGAGAGCATCTTCGCCGACGTACCGACCTCGAGGATCGGGAACAGGTCGGTGTTGTAGTCACGCAGCACGTTGCCCGTGACCGAGATCGTGTCCTCACCGTTGCGCAGGCGCTCCAGGGAGTACGCAGTGGCGAGCTCGGGCGAGAGGATCTTGATCTCGAGGCCCTCGGTGTCGTGCTCCGTCAGGTAGGTCGTGACCTTCTTGATCAGCTCGGCGTCGTGGGCGCGCGACTCGTCGAGCCAGAAGATCGCCGGGGTCTTGGAGTCGCGGGCACGGCTGACGGCGAGCTTGACCCAGTCGCGGACCGGGATGTCCTTGGTCTGGCAGGCGCGCCAGATGTCGCCGGCCTCGACGTCGTGCTCGATCAGCACGTCGCCGGCCTTGTTGAGGACCCGGACGGTGCCGGCGGCCTCGATCTGGAAGGTCTTGTCGTGGGAGCCGTACTCCTCGGCCTTCTGCGCCATCAGACCGACGTTGGGGACGGTGCCGATCGTGGCCGGGTCGAGCGGGCCGTTCTTCTTCACGTCGTCGATGACGGTCTGGTAGACGCCGGCGTAGGAGGAGTCCGGGATCACCGCGAGGGTGTCGTCCTCGCCGCCGTCGGCGCCCCAGAGCTTGCCGCCGTTGCGGACCAGGGCCGGGATGGAGGCGTCGATGATGACGTCGGAGGGGACGTGCAGGTTGGTGATGCCCTTGTCGGAGTTGACGTAGGACAGGCGCGGGCCGGCCTCGATCGCGGCCTTGAAGGCCGCCTCGATCTCGGCGCCCTTCTCCAGCCCGGAGAGGCCGGACAGGATCGCGCCCAGGCCATCGTTGGCGGAGAGGCCGGCGGCCTCGAGGTCGGCACCGTACTTCTCGAAGACGTCGGTGAAGTAGGCCTTCACGACGTGGCCGAAGATGATCGGGTCGGAGACCTTCATCATCGTGGCCTTCAGGTGCAGCGAGAAGAGCACGTCGTCGGCCTTGGCCTTGGCGAGCGCGTTCTCGAGGAAGGCGTGCAGGTTGGCCACGGACATGTACGTCGCGTCGACGATCTCGCCCTCGAGCACTGGCAGCTCGGCGAGCAGCGTCACCGTCTCGCCGTCGGCCTTCTCGAGCACGATGGAGAGCGTGTCGTCGGCCGGGAGGGTCACGGACTTCTCGTTGGACTTGAAGTCGTGGGAGCCCATCGTGGCGACGGTCGTCTTGGAGTCGTCGGCGAACGGCTTGTTGGTGTGCGGGTGAGCCTTGGCGTACGCCTTGACCGAGCCCGGCGCGCGGCGGTCGGAGTTGCCCTCACGCAGGACCGGGTTCACCGCGGAGCCCTTGACCTTGTCGTACTTGGCCCGGACCTCCTCCTCCTCGGGGGTGGAGGGCGACTCGGGGTAGTCGGGAAGCTCGTAGCCCT
>JALZDD010000332.1 GCA_030862715.1 Actinomycetota bacterium
CGATCACGACGGACAGCAGGACCAGGAGGCTCACCTTGGTCAGGGCCCAGTCGCCGGACCCGACGATCGGCGGAAGGAAGAAGTCCGCGGGCCCCGGGATATGAGGCCCCGACTCCGACGCCATAACGGTGGCGGCAAGCGACTTCACGCTGTCTCCTGTTTGTTCGAACTTACGATTCTGGGTGGCGAGCCTCAAAGGCTCGGGCATCATCCCGGCGGCCGCCCCCGACGGCCCGGACGATATCAGGCGCTACTGACGGGTCACGAGTCTGCCCCGGGCAGGTCGAAGAGCGGGATTCGCTCGCGTCGCACCAGGAACGCGAACGTGGTCGTCCAGGCGACTGTGAGCGCCATGACCGAGAAAGCTGCCGGACGTACGACAGCGTCTCCCCCGGTCTGCGAAACGACCAGCAGGACAACGAAGAGAACCATGCCTGACAGCGTGAAGACACCGACAGCGGCGGGCAGCGACATTGCGGGCGACTTCGCCGCGATCCAGAACATCGCCCAAGAGCCGACCGCCAGCACGACAACGGTGGCGATCGAACCGATCGCGGCACCAGTCAGACCATCAGTCCCGGCAAGAACAAAGGCCACCGCGAGGGCCGCGAGCACAGCAACTGCGGACACTGCAGCAGAACCTCGCAGCACCTTGGACTTGCTGGTTGCGGTCGTCATCGTCGGCGGCCGTTCTCTCTGGGGGCATTTCACGTGTTCAGGAGCGTATCCCGAACGCTCGTGAAAACTATCACAAGCGTCTTTGGGTGCCCTAATTGATCGATCAAGACCGACTGATCGACTCGTCCTCCCACTGCCTCCAGACTTGAGCTCCGACCTTCGCTAGGTCGATCCCACGGTGACGATGCTCGTCCACGACCTCGTCGTACCACTGCTGCATCGCCTCGCTGAACTCCGGTTCACGCATCAAATCGAACCGACTCGAGCCACCTGCCAGGTACTTCTGGATCTGACCTACGAGATGGGCGTCCCGGGTGCGCTCGAGGAGTGACCTGGCCGTATCGTCGAACAGTTGCCTCCCCATCACACAGCCCCATTCACATCTGGCGCGGTCCAGCGCGGCACCTCAGGGAACCGGATGTCTTGTTGGAACCGCGCAAGCTGAGCGAATCCCGCACCGAGTTGCTGCGCAGCAGCGAACGCGAAGTCGAACGCCGCCTTGTATGCCATGACGTTCGAGAACAGTTTGGTCAGGGCCGCCGGCGTCACCGTGTCCAGTGCTGACCGCAGCACATCCGCCACGCTCGTCGGCTGGGGGATCGAGTCCACCAGCAGCTCAAATACGTCGTTCATTGCCTCGACGCTGGCCTTGTACGCCAGCGACTCTGCAGTAATCCGCTGCTGGTACGCCCCGAACCCGTCACCGCTCTCGTACACGACGTCCCGCACGTTCTTGAAGTACTCGCGCGCGGCATTGGACGCGTTGCCCTCCCACTTGCCATCGAGGCCCTCGATGATCCCGTCGATATCCCAAACGATGTCGGTCATCGTCTGTGTCGCCATCTCCAGTGCGCCCAACGCATCGCCCACCTTGGTCCAGTCGCCGCTCAGCTCGAACTTCAACTTCTTGAGGGGATCTTGGATCCCCAGCTTCTCCAAGGCACTGCCAACCCATTTGAACTCGAGCATGTAGTTGATGCTCTTGCTGATGGTGACGAACTGGTCGTACTGGTCCAAGCTCCCCTTCGGGCCCTCGTTGAATTTCGAGGCATACTCCTCTTCGTCGATCCCGGGGCTGGCGAAGGAGCCCGTTCCGGGCCGGTCGATCTCCTGCATCAGACCATCAGCCCGGCGGGCGACGTCGAGGTCGGTGTTCTCGTAGTCCTTCGCAATCGCACGGAGTGTGTCGACGACTCCCTCCATCATGCGGCGGTAGTCGCCTGTCGCCCCGTACGAGTCGAGGAGGGCTTCTCGAATCACCTCGACCTCGGACGCAATATCACTCAGCACGCTTGAGTCGTGAGGAACGTGCATCCAGTTGGACGCCGCGTCGCGAATGTAGTCCGCCTTGTCCGACAAGCTCTCAAAATCCCTGGCAGCGGCCCGAATGGCCGCTGGCTGAACAACAAAGCCGTCCACCTGAAACCCCACTCATCCCGAGACCCCGGCCAATTGACCGATGCCCCCCAGTTTCCTGCAGGCCGACGACCTCGACAAGGACAAACGCGGCCCCTCGCGCACTCAGCGGGGCTGGTTCTCCAGCGGGGTGACGTCCTCGGGGACCTCGAGGAGCTTGTCGGTGCGCTCGCCGCGGATCTTGGGGAGGACGAAGGTGAGGAGCACGATGAGGGCCGTGGCGACGACTACGCCGACGATGACGACGGGGCCGCGGTAGAGGGTCACGAAGACCGATCCGAAGGACATCAGGCCGGCCCAGAGCCACATGATCAGCACGGCACGACGCTGGGAGTGGCCGATCTCCAGGAGTCGGTGGTGCAGGTGCTTCTTGTCCGCGGCGAAGGGCGAGCGGCCGGCGCGGGTGCGGCGTACGACGGCCAGCACGAGGTCGACGAGAGGGACCACCAGGATCGTCAGTGGGAGCAACAGCGGCAGGAAGGTCACCAGGAGCGCGGTGGAGGCGTCGAAGGCGTTCACGTTCAGGCCGCCGGCGTTGTAGGAGCCCGAGAGGGTGACCGCGCTGGCGGCGAGGATCAGGCCGATCAGCATCGAGCCGCTGTCCCCCATGAACAGCCGGGCGGGATGCCAGTTGTGGATGAGGAAGCCGACGCAGGCGCCGGCGAGCGCGACGGTCAGGAGTGCCGCTGTCGAGGCGCGGCCGATGTCGTTGATCCGGGTGAACTGGTAGCAGAACAGGAACAGCGCCAGCGCGCCGATACCGACGACACCCGCCGCCAGGCCGTCGAGACCGTCGATGAAGTTGACCGCGTTGACCACGGTGATCACGACGAGCCCGGTGAGCAGAGCTCCCTGGGCGGGGTCGATGGAGAACTGCGTGCCATCGGGGAAGGTGATCAGGCTGTACTGCAGGTTGAAGCCCACCAGGATCGCGGTCGCCAGCACCTGGCCGCCCAGCTTGGTGAGGGCGTCGAGCTCGAAGATGTCGTCGACGACGCCGACGATGCAGATCAGGGCGCCCGCGAGGATCACGACGCCGGTGTCCTGGAGCACGAAGTCCGGCGCATCGGCCAGGAACGGCAGCTCGCGGGCGACCAGGTAGGCAGCCACCAGGCCACCCAGCATCGCCACGCCACCCATGTAGGGGATCGGAACGGCGTGTACGTCACGGTCGCGAACCTTCGCGACGGCCCCCGTGCGCATCGCGAACTCGCGGGCGACGACGGTGAGCAGGTAGGTCACCACGGCGGCGACCAGGAAGAGGAGGACGTAGGCGCGCATCAGGCTTCTGTGTCGGCGTCCGTGGCGGGCAGGTCGGTCTCGGGCCCGTCGGTCTCGGGCATGTTGGCGGGGTCCGGATCACCGGGCCGACGGATGGCGACGTCGTGATCAGCGAGGATCTCGTTGATCCGATCGATGCTGATCGCGCCCTCCCGCAGAACCTTCGGCTCGTCGCCGGTGGCGGAGATGATGGTGGACGCCTCGCCGACCGGCGACTCGCCCCCGTCGATGATGGCCTTGACCATCTTGCCGAGCATCTCGTCGGCCTGGTCCGCGTTGGTGGCGGCGGGCTTCGTGGTGCGGTTGGCCGAGCTGGTCGCCAGCGGACCGACCCGGTCGATGATCCGGCGCAGGATGTCGGAGTCGGGGATGCGTACGGCCACGGTCTGGCGGGCCTCGCCCAGGTCCCACTGCAGCGACGGCTGCTGGTGGAACACGACCGTCAGCGCACCGGGCCACAGCTCCTCGACCAGGCTGCGGGCCCAGTCGGGGATCCGCGTCGCGAGGGCGTCGAGGGTGGCGACGTTGGAGATCAGCACCGGCGGCGGCATCGAGCGGCCCCGGCCCTTCGCGGCGAGCAGACCGGCCACGGCGCCCTTGTCGAACGCGTCGGCGGCGATGCCGTAGACCGTGTCGGTCGGTACGACCACGAGCTCGCCGGCCTGAAGGGCAGCCACAGCAGCATCGATCGCCTCGGTCTGCTCGTCCTCGGTCGCGATCGGGTAGCGCTCAGTCACAGTGCTCATGTTGCCAGTTGTGCGGTCGTGAAGCGCGGACGGCCTGCCAGATCGAGATGATCGCGTACGTCCTGCCATCTTCCGGTGGCGGCGAAGACCGCCGGCGCCCCGCCCTTGTCGCCGCCCGGGCCCTGCTCGTCGGCATGCTCGAAGCCGACCACTCCCCCGGGCTTGAGAAGCTCCGCGGCCCGGCGCTCCAGGACGCGGATCGCGTCCAGCCCGTCCTGCCCGGAGAAGAGGGCGAGGTCGGGGTCGTGGTCGCGCGCCTCGGCGGCGACGGACTCCCAGGCTTCGAGCGGGATGTAGGGAGGGTTGCAGACGAGCACGTCGACGCTGCCGTCCAGGTCGGTGAACTCCTCGGCCATGTCGCCCTGTCGCAGGTCCACGCCGGTGCCGGCCAGGTTGCGTACGGCCCAGGGGTAGGCATCCTCGGAGAGCTCGACCGCGTGCACGTCGGCGCCCGGGACCTCGTCGGCGATGCTCTTCGCGATCGCTCCCGATCCCGTGCAGAGGTCGACGACGACGGGCTGGTCGATGGTCGCGGCTTGGTCGATCGCCCAGCCGGCGAGCAGCTCGGTCTCGGGCCGTGGCACGAAGACGCCGGGACCGACGGCGAGCTCGACGTGCCGGAAGTACGCCACCCCGGTCAGGTGCTGCAACGGCTCACGTTCCGCGCGGCGGGCGAGCAGGTCCGCGTAGGCCTTCTCGTGGTGCTCTGCCACGTCATCGACGAGGAAGAGGCGGTTGCGGTCGGTGTCGAGGACATGGGCCAACAAGATGGCCGCATCGGCGTCCGGGCTGTCGACTCCGGCCTCTTCTAGCTTCTTTCGGGCACTTGCCAGAAGTGTGCGCGGGGCGGTCATGGGCAACTGCTCCTGAATGTGTTAGTCATGCTTTACCCGGCTGAGGGTAACGTTCGGGCGCCTCAACGGTTCTTCCGGTCATATCGGGGGACGCGGGACTGGCCGCACACCTCGTCGGGCGCTGTGCTGCCCCACCATCACACCCGAGATCTCCCCCGGAAGGAAACATCACCCCATGAAGTGGCTCTTGCTGCTTGCACTCATCCTCGTCCTCGC
>JALZDD010001012.1 GCA_030862715.1 Actinomycetota bacterium
GCGACCCTCGTCTCGCCGACTGGGGCCTCGACCCCGAGACCGGCGAGTTGGACCGCGCACTGATGGAGAGCTGGGCCTACAGCGGGACACACGAGATGGCCGTCCTGTCCCGGCAGGTCGTGGAAGCTATCCACGCCGAGACCGTGCGCTACGCCTACTTCCAGGGAAGCTCCGGCGGCGGGCGCCAGGCCGTGGCCCAAGCGCAGCGGTACCCGAACGACTACGATGGCCTGTGGGCGGCGGAGCCAGCGGAACGGTTCTCGAGAATGGCGCTGATCGGGATGTGGCCGGCGCTGGTTATGAACAACGAGCGAAACCCGCTCGCTGCTGCCAAGCTCGCGGCATTCCGTGAGGCGTACATCGAGGCCGCTGCACGAACAGGTCATCCGACTCCTAACGCCGACCTCAAGCCCTTAGACTGGAATCCTCAGGATGTGGTCGGCGCCTCGACCGCGGCCGGCCCCATCACCGCGACGGATGCGGAGGTGGTGGCCAAGATCTGGGGCGGGCCGCATCGCCGCAACGGCGAGCCGCTCGCTGCGCCGATGCTTCCGTCGACGGCCTACGAGGGAGCACTGCTGGGCCCTGGTATGGGCCTCGCCACCACAACCGAGTTGGACGGGAGGGTCACCCCGGTTCCCTTCGTGTTCTCGGAGGCCTTCCTGCGAGCCTGGGTCAAGCGGGATCCTGCATGGGACTGGACCACACTCGATTACGACGAGTACGAGAGCCTCTTTGACCAAGCAATCGCCGACTTCGGGTGGCTCGACACCCCCGCCGACCTCGCCGACTTCGCACGCAGCGGCGCGAAGCTGCTGCTGACTCACGGGACCGGTGACGAGTTCATCCACCCCCAACTGGTTGTCGACTTCCACCACGATGTCGTAGTAGCCGCGGAGTCGCCCGAGCAAACCGCCTCCTGCGTCGCGTTCTTCCTCTGCGCCGGCGACTCTCACTCGATGATTCCCGCGGACACCCCCGGAGTTGCCCTCGCGACCGGAATGTCGGCGTTGATGAACTGGGTCGAGTACGGCATCGCTCCCGACTCCCTCCTGGGAGAGCAATACGACGCCGACGGCACCACGATCGTGGCAACGGTTGATTTTCCCCGCTTCCAGCCACGCTGACAACGACCGAAGGCCGCCCTACTCGAGTAGCGTCACGAGCACGGCGGCCCGCGTCCAATTCTCATCGGCACGACGCCGCTACTGACTAGAAAGCGCACGTCACCAGCCACTCACTCCCGCACCATCGGCTCTAGTTCACTCGGCACGCGCGGGTGGCTGCTGAGTTGAGGGCTGGCGGGAGATCACCTCTGCATCGAACCACGTCAGATAGCCGAGGTACCCGCCGACCGAGCGCGTCACCACCTCGGGAACCAAGTTCGTCGTCACACCGAGTGTCATCGGCCTGTCCGTGCTCGCAAGGATCCGCTCGGCAAATCTTCGCGTTCTTGATCAGTACGATCCGCGAAAGTCGGAGATCCGACCTCAGGTGGAGGTCCGACCCAGTTGACGACGAATGTATCGCCTTTGCCAGCGGACTCCGGCCGGGAAAGCAGGTAGTCAAACAGCGGACGACTGCTTTCGATCCGACAGTTTATGACTGCACCTTCCATTCGTCGAACCTCGCAGCACGCGAGGACGATGCGCACCTGTGGGCGAACTTCGCGAAGGCGATGTGGCGCCTCTGCCGGCACTGACGACGACGCACGACTGGCTTCGAGCGTGACAGAGGCTTGACATGGCCTGCACATATGTATTCAGTCTTGCATTATGCCTGTGTCCGGCGCGACACACCGCGCAAGTTCTTTGCGGCGAAACATGATGCATAGGAGCATGCGAATGGACAACGTCCTGGACGACCTGCTGGCGCCGGAGGTTCTCGACGATCGCGACGCCTACTTCCGCCGATCGACGAGTCCGACGCGAACGATTACGGCATTCTCAGCCTTCATTAACCATATGTTCCTGTTCCGTAATCGGCCGTCACACCGGCGCATGCGCGAGGTCGTGCGAAAGTGATTCACGCCGAAGGCGGTAGAGCTCTGGCGGGCCGACGTTCGAGCCGCAGTTGGCCAGGTGCTCGCTGGACCCGCGTCCTCGATCATAGAGGTCAGAGAGGAGTTGGCTACCCCGATCCCACTCCTCCTCATCTGCAAGATGCTCGGCATCCCGGAGGCAGACGCCGCCCGTCTGCGGCACCTCACCGAGGCCTTCAACGGCGGGTTCGGGACATCGCCCGCGCGGATGAGAGTGGCGCACGCCGCCATTCGGGAACTCGAAGCCTATTTGGAGCCGCTGATCGAGGACCGCAGGTCGAGTCCCGGTGATGACCTGCTATCACTCCTTGCCGAAGGGGAGCAGATCGGCGCGTACGCGACTCACCAGGAGCTCTGTGCAAATATCGTCATGTTGGTCGACTCCGGGGCATGACACGACGATCATGATTATCTGCAACGGCGTCCTCAACTTCGCCCAGAACCCCAAGCAGTGGGATCTCCTGAGAGAGGATCGCCACTCACGAGCGGCACATGCGATGGAGGAAGTGCTGCGGTGCGGGCCGGCGATCAGCATGCCGGCGCGAATCTGCCAGCAGGACGTCGATCTCGGTGACAAGGTTACTCGGGCGGGTGACCACGTGGATTGGGTGACTCCGGCCGCTAACCGCGACCCCACAGTCTTCGCCAACCCGGACCGGTTTGATATCCAGCGCGACCCCAATCCCCACCTGTCCTTCGGCGGGGCATCCACCACTGCCTCGGAGCTGCGCTCGCGCGCCTTGAGGGCCAGGAAGTGTTCAAGGCGCTCGCCGAGGCATTTCCGCAGATCGAGCTCAAGCAGGTCGACTATGACGTCCTGCCAGCGAAGCGGATCGTCAAGAAGCTCTCGATCAGTGGGATAGGTGATTCGACACCAACGTTGTCGTGATCTCGCAACCCAGGCTGACCTCCAGGTGGCGATCTGCCACAGGACGTTTCACCGTTTCAACCGCCACGGTCCCCGAAGCTGCCGCGGCAATCAAGCACGCCGCGAACTGGATCGCCGCCCGAGCCTCGAAGGCCGACCCGCCGACCCATCCTGAGGAGCGCCACCACGGAACGCACGCTGAAGCAAGCTGTCATTGCGGACTACCGAACTCAAGGCGACGCGACCCTGCTCAGCCGAACGGATTCTTGACCTAAAGGGGGCGTCAGCGCCGCCGCCGCGGCGTTCTTCTCTAGCCTGGGGCGGGAAGGGCTCTCACGCCAGGAGCTCACCACCACGGGCCACGCCCAGGCCGTCGTCGTGGAATGGTGCTACGGCTTCCACATCCACGAGCGCCGCCACAGCGCGGCTGGCATGACGAGCCCGATCGACTACGAGAACACCGCGGCCCCCGATCAGGAAGCCGCATTGGAAAGCCCTCCACCTTTGGGGGAACCACACGTCGTTCGTCGCAAATGACAGCAGTCATGGGCAGCGGCTTGTCGTGGTGCTGAGGGTGCGTGCGCGGGGCCGACCTGATGAAACCGGATCTCCTCGGTGGCCGCGCAGAACGCGCCGGCCATCTCGGTGCCGGCGGGTCCCCGAACCCGCCTGTGAGATATCGACGTGGCGGCGTCGAGCGCAACCCCAAAGAAGTTCTATGCGCCCGAGATCGCCACTTGGCCGCCATCGGACGACCGTGCCCACCCGAGCCGCGCCATCCGCTCGACACTGCACCGCCAGTGCGGCGCCAAGTCTCGGCGACGCACCCGACAGAAGCCTACCGCCGGGGCTCCCTCGGATGCGGGGCGTCGACCAACCCTTGCGATCGCCGCTGGTCTCGGATCCGATGATGCGTGCGTCCACCAAGGTGCACCCAACGGTGCCGTGGTCCGGCTCAGGCCAAGGTCGCTCCGAAATGCGGCTCAGCCTCTTGACGCAGCGTGAAACTTTGGATTCAATCTTGCATGTCCACCCGGCTACCTCATGTCAACGTCTTAGAAGCAAGGAGAGACCGATGGCGGATTAGGGATGGGCATCGGCGTACGCGTGACGTATGCGTGAAGGAGCAGCGCTGACCGGTAATTCGCCTGTCGCGTTGACATGGTCGCCCGTGTCCTTGACCAGAACGAGCGACGTCAATATTCGGTCTGATTCCTTGAGGCCGGGCCGGCCTCAGTCATGGCCTCGGGTCAAGCCGTTCTCAACTCAAGTTCGAAGGAGTGTCGTGGCTAGTCAGCAGATGGTGGATACCATCGAGTCCATCCGCCAAGCGAACCTGGCCGGGGGCAACGCCACCCCTCCGCCGTTGCCCGAGCTGCGCAAAGAGATCGAGCAGTTTCTCTTGAGTTTTCCCCAGATCGGCGGGGTCATCAACCGCCCCCAAGACGCCAATGGCGTGCCGGGCGAGTGGACACTTCTGGACTCCGCGCCGAACGTCACGCGAACGATTCTTTACTTCCACGGCGGCGGCTTTGTTGCGGGGTCCGCACTTGGCAACCGTCGGATTGTCAGCAGCCTTGCGCTCGCGGCCGGCGCTCGCGCTTTGAGTATGGACTACCGCTTGGCACCCGAGAACCCCTTCCCGGCGGCTCTTGATGACGCGGTCACCGCATATGACTGGCTGATCGGCGAGGGGGGAGTTGCCCCCAGCGAGGTGATCCTCGCTGGCGACTCTGCTGGCGCCAACCTGTCGGCGGCCCTTTTGCTCCGACTTAGCGATGAGGACAAGGCGCTCCCTGCGGGCGCCTTCCTGATCTCGCCCCCGTTAGACGTCGCAGCCACCGGCGGGTCCCGCGTATCGCAGCTAGAAGACGACCCCTTCGCGATGAGCGCCGACTTCCTAGCCCATGTGAAGTCGATGTACGCACCGGACACGGATTCAGGACATCCCTACCTGAGCCCTCTTAATGGGCAGTTCAAGGGGCTCCCTGCGATCCTCGTCCATGTAGGCGAGTACGAGGGCTTGCTCGATGACGCCGTGCGTCTCGCCGAGAAGGCGCAGGCAGTAGGGGTGGATGCCCAGCTCACCGTGTGGGAAGGCGCGTTCCACGTGTTCCACCAATACGTCGGGCTTGTTCCGGAGTCCGACCAGGCAATCGCTGAGGCTGGGGCGTGGATGGCGGCACGCTTCGACACCCCCGCCTCAGCGTGACCCCCCACTCCTGCAAATGGCTCCTGACCGAGGCCGCCAACTTGCGAGATTCTTCCTAAGATCGCACGGGTAGTGCGTGTCGGTGACACACAGAACAGGCACGAGCCTCGGTATCAGAAGCGGTGTCTTACGCCACCCTTCTTTTCCCCGAGGTGCTGGTGCCCGCTCTGCCATCGTCTCTGGTCGCCCCGTTACCTTCTTTCGTGACCCCAGAGACAAGGGGTCCTGTTCGCCGGTTCCGGCATGGCTGAGTTCCCCTGTCGTAGGCATGATCCGGGGGGGTGTTGTCACCGGGACCGGTGGCGTGGGACGACCGCTGATAGGGACAGGGCCGCCAGTACGTCGAGGAGCTCGTCGGGACCGGTAGGTCTCGTCGTAACGTGGGTACCGGCATCCTTCGCCAGACTTGCGATCAGTCGCCGTACGGGAAGAGCGGAGCAGAGGATGGACCGACCCGACTACGCCGTGTACCTCGGCCTCGATGTCGGCAAGGAAGAGCACCACGCGACCGGGCTGGATCCGTCCGGGACTCGGGTGCATGACAAGACGCTGCCGCAGGCCGAGGACAAGATCCGCGATCTGCTCCAGACCCTGTCGGCCCGTGGCCGGGTGCTGGTGGTGGTCGACCAGCCGGCATCGATCGGTGCACTTGCGGTCGCGGTTGCCCGGGATCTGGGCATCGATGTGGCCTACCTGCCCGGGCTGGCGATGCGCCGGATCGCGGACCTGCACCCGGGCAACGCCAAGACCGACGCCCGCGATGCCTACATCATCGCCGAGGCCGCCCGGTCGATGCCGCACGCGCTGCGCCGGGTCGACACCGGCGACGAGGCCCTCGCAGATCTGGAGGTCATCGTCGGCTACGACGACGACCTAGCCGGCGAGGTGACCCGGATCAGCGACCGCATCCGAGGACTGTTGACCCAGATCAACCCCGGGCTGGAACGAGTCCTTGGCCCGAAGATCCAGCGCCCGGCGGTGCTCGAGATGCTGACCCGGTTCGGTGGCCCGACCGGCCTGGCCGCCGCGACCCGCCGCCAGCTGATCGCGGCCACGAAGACCCGTGCGCCCCGCTCGTACGAGCAGCTCGTCGACGCCGTGCAACAGGCTCTGACCAAGCAGAGCGTGACCGTGCCCGGCACCCGCGCCGCCGAGATGGTCCTTCCCCAGCTGGCCACCCAGCTGGCCACCCAGATGGCCGGCCTGCTGGCCCAACGCGCGACTGCCGCGGCGCAGATCGAGGAGATGCTCGATGCGCACCCTCTTGCCAAGGTCCAGACATCGATGCCCGGCATCGGCGTCAGGACCGGAGCCCACAATCCTTCTCGAAGTCGGCGACGGATCCTCCATCCCGACCAGCGGCCACCTGGCCGCCTACGCCGGACTCGCCCCCGTCACCCGTCGGTCCGGGACCAGCATCCGTGGCGAGCGCCCCTCCCGGTCCGGGAACAAGCAGCTCAAACGCGCCTTCTTCCTGGCCGCGTTCGCCGCGCTGCACGATTCCACCAGCCGGGCCTACTACGACCGCAAACGCGCCCAGGGCAAGAAGCACAACGCAGCCCTGGTGTGCCCTGGCCCGCCGACGCATCGACGTACTCCACGCCATGCTCAAACACGGCACCCTCTACGAAGACCGATCAACACCCGCTGCGGCTTGACGAAGACCATAGGGACACCCCCCGTGACCCGTGCGATCTCTTAGGCACGATCTACATCCTTCGCGTGACGACCCACGTCGCCATAGATCAGATGTCACCTGCCCGTGCAGCAGTCCCAACGGTCATGCCTGCGGCGAGCGTGAAGCTGGCCATCGCCCACGACATTCAACTGGCGAATAGCGAGAAGGCTTCTCCTTCTGCCTTCCCGAGATCGACATCGAGATCCCATTAAACCCGGGCGTGCCGCCCTGATCCAGTCTGAGCTCACGCCAGCGTCGGCCGCGGGCCCTATGACCACCTGCAGCCGCTATGGCGGCCCGGAGGCAGCCGGCCGCGCCACCGCCGTCCCCCAGCCGAGCTCCGCAGCGCGGCAGCCACCATGGCAGCTCCGCTCACGACAAGTGCCCCTGGACTCCACCATCAGGGACACGAAGTGCGCCACGCCGCGGCACGCCTCACCCAACCCTCTCGGCGCATCATTCGGAGGCACGGCCGGCAGTGGACAGACGAGCCACCGAGCGGCACGCGCCTGTCGGCGTCAAGCCACCGGCGACCGCACGTTGTCAGCGATCCACGAACCGGCCGCGGCCATCGCCTCATCCGCCTCCGGGATCATCCCCACATAGAAATGAAAGACATGGAAGGCCTCCGGCCAAACGACCACCTCCACGTCAACGCCGACAGCGGCCGCCTTGTCTCCGAAGGTGGTCGATTGCGAGAGCAGCACCTCGCAGTCGCCGACGTGAATGAGCACGGGAGGGAGGCCAACAAGATCGCCACTGTTCGGGCTGGCGTAAGGGTCATTCGCGTCTCCGTCTGGAAGGTAGAACTGCTGCATCTGCTGCATCTGATCAAACACATCGGTGCTCCCAGGGAAGTATGGATCCACGCCCTGCCGGGACGTCAGGGTCTCGCCATACTCACTGAAGCTCAGGTGCGGCGAGATCAGGAATGCGCCAGCAGGCAGCGGACGACCCGCGTCCCGCAATCGGAGAAGTAGGGCGGCGCACAGCCCTCCGCCGGCCGAGTCCCCGGCAAGGACGATGTTCGACGGGGCCACTCCCCCAGGCCCGATCAGCCACTCGTAGACGGCGGCGACGTCATCGAGCCCGGCGGGGAAGGGATTCT
>JALZDD010001025.1 GCA_030862715.1 Actinomycetota bacterium
GGGTCGGCCAGACGCTCAGCGCCGGCGAACAGCTGAGGCACGGCGGTGTCGGGCAGATCGAACCCGGACAACGGGTCTGCGACGTACGCATCGACCTCGGCCTCATCGCGCGAGAGCCACTCGTACCCGGTCCGGTGCTCGAACCCGGCGTTGAACGCCTCCAGCCCGACCGGACCCTCGGCGCTCGAGAGCGCACCAGCGAGTACGTCGAGGGCGGTCGAGCCCGACAGCACCACACCGTCGTACAGGTCGGACCGGTCCAAGATCACCGTCTGCGCCGCAAAGGACCCCATCGAGTGCGCAACCAGGAACACCGGGATCCCGGAGAAGTCATCGCGCAGCGAGGCACCCATGGCCGCGACGTCGGCCACCAGCGCCTCGAAGTCGAAGTGACCGAGCTGGTCGGCCGACGCGACGGACCCGCCGTGACCGCGGTGGTCGACCGCCCGCACGACGTACCCAGCCCCGACGAGAGCCCGAGCGAGCCGGTCGTAACGCTGCCCGTGCTCGGCGATGCCGTGGGCGATCTGGACAACGCCCCGCGGCGCGGACAGCTCCTCCCCCCATGTCCGGATTGCGAGCGCGGTGCCGTCGGTCGGCGAGTCGAATGTGGCTGTGGTGGGCATGGGGCCTCCTGGTGACGGGGGGCCCATGCTGCCAGTCCGACGGCGATTCCGGCAGGTGATCGGGCTCCTACGCAGGCTGGTCCTCGAGGTCCCTCCGGTGGTCTCGTCGCCGGGGGCCGCCTGCTTTTGCCGTTCAGCCGACCGCGGCGCGCAATCCGTCGAACGCGTCGGCCATACGGTTCATCTCACGTTCGGCGATGCCGTTGCCGGCTGCAACCTGACGCCAGTTCGCGGTCGCAGCGAACACTTCGTCCAACACTTCGGTGGCGCGTTCGTCCTTGAGACCGAACGTCGCAGCGGAGGCCTTCAGTCCGTCGAGCTCTTCGGCTCTGGCGTGCGCGGACCCGATACCTATTTCGCGTTCCTTGGCGATGTCGGGATTGGGGTTGACGTCGAAGACCGGAGACAACGTCCAACCCGCCCGCCCGCGTAGGAACCCGTGATTACGGAGGTGGTCGTCGGTGTTGTGGATTGCGACCGAGAACGCGACTCGACGCCACAGCTCGCGTAGGTCTTCGGTGAATGTGACGTCGCCGTGTTCGGCCAAGGCCTCTGCGATGTCGACGTAGTCGTACTCGCTGCTCTCACCATCTCGTGCCTCGAGCAGGCTCATGGCCGACATGTACGGGATACGACTGCCGTCATCTGCCCGGTCGAACCGGTCCAACAACAAGACCGCCTTCCCGTTGATGCGCTGCAGACGACGCCGTGGCACCCGAAGCCCTGCGTTCTCGGCGAGATCGAGGGCTGTCTTCTCCCAGGCGATGACGTCCCAGTCGTCTTTGGGGCTTGCGAACTTCGCAATCAGGATCCGGTCGCCGTGACGCACCGACGCCTTCGGTCGTGCGCCACCGAGCGACCCTGTACCAGCGTCCAAGAGCTCCTTGACTGCTGACAGGTCGTCATCATCGAGCTCGACTTGTTCCGCGGCATGCAAGAGCCGCGGTAGCTCCAACAGCTTTGGCACGTCAGGGTCATCGGCGAGGAACGGACCTTCTGTGCCGCTGTCGGTGTCGGTGAACCGAAGTGCCCCCTGTCTGGTGAGGTCAGTGACACCTAGCAGGTAGTCGATCTCAGTGACGTCACGACGGGTTCGCCCAGCCTCGGCATCAGCGGCCTGCAGCCGTTTACGAATCAGGTTCCTGCCCCAGCGGTCAGGGGCGCAGTCGGTGAAGCAGTACGGGAGCCCATCCGCGATCGCGTGCGCTCCTTCGAACAGCGGCAACGCTGGGTCCAGCGGAAACGCCCGCTTGTGTGCCAGGTACGCAGACTCGTACCGGAACGTTGTGGCCACACCTCGCCGGCTGACTGCGAAGAACGCTCGTCCGACTCGGACCTCTTCGCACCCAACCTGCCCTGCCGCGATCGGCAGGCCTGTGTACACGTCGACGCTTCGTCTCATCGGCGCACCCGCTTGGGCAGGGCCAGGTTTTGTTCAGCCAGCGACTGTCCCAGTGCCGTCTCGTAGGGGTTCATTCCTTCAGTGACAAAGTCGAGCACCCCAAGGACACGGCAGACTTCTAGGAACACGTCGAGGCCGACGCTGGCGTCGCCCTGCTCGAGCTTTCGGAGCGTGTTTCGGGTGATGCCGGCACGGTCGGCTACCTGTTCTGCCGTCAGGCCTTGCAGACGGCGGAACGTAGAGACGTAGTCTCCTAGCGTGCGGGCTGTACGCCGCGACTTCGCAGACAATGGACGCTTAGGCATGGACAGTCACCTTGACCTCGTAATGGTCATTACATTGACCATCGTACAGGGTATAGCGGTCAGCGCAATGAGCATTGAGCGCGCCGTAACGATCTACAGCCTCCATGTACCACGACCGTTGGGCCTCGAGCGGGTCGAGCGCGGGCTCGAGGAAACCGGGCTTGTCGCGCGCCCACGGCGAGCTCGTCGAGGCCTACGCCGACCTCGGGTCGCAAGTTGCTGACCGACACGGGGTGACCACCTCTCCCCCAGCGCTTGGCTCGATGCTGATCCAACAGGTGGGGGGCGTGATCACGCTGCGCACTGACGGCAACGTCGTCGACGACTACCCTCGCCGTCGAGGTAGCCGCAGGCTGCCTCCGACTGTGCGGCTGTGATCCGGCCGGGGTCAGCGACGCCGTACGACACGCAGCAGATATCCAGTCCCCCAACACGCTGCACGCTCAACGATCAGGCGCGTGGCCGGAGTTGGACTGACAGCCGTGCGTCCTTCGAACGGCTGGGCTCGAAACAGTCATAGCCACGCACGCCTTCCGGAAGGTGCTACTCGATTCCTAGGAGCAGATGACATCCTTCGTCCATGGCCCAGATCTGCCGACGCTGCGGTAGCGCGGCGAAGTCGAGCGCGACGAACTTCGAGATCTTTGAGCAGATGCACTACGTCTGTTTCCACTACGAGTTCGAACACGGCGACGTGGATGTCGACGAGGAATGCAATGCGGGCGGCTGCCCATCCGCGTCGATCGCAGGTGGACGGGTCGCCGTCGTCGAGACCGCACGGCGTTGGAGTCAGCGTCCGACGCGCCCTGGCATAACGCGGAGTTGCACGAGTACCTCGAAGCCTTCGCCGCGTGGCTGACCGAATCTGGGGCATCTACGCGGAGAACGGCACCATGCGGGTTGTCGGCAATGGATGGGAGGTTGTTCGAGACGGTCTCCGTGCAGCCACACGGTACGAATGACCACGCTTGTGCTCCGTCTCGGGCTCGACCAAACGAACGTCCTGCACCTTCTCCTTCACCGCGCCAGCGTGGGGTCACGCCACCGCCTCGACGCGCGAGTTTCCATCCCCAACACAGGGGACGTGCAGTACCAATACAGCCCAAGGTAAACACGCCGCCGATGTGCTGAACGCGTGACTTTCTTGGAGGAACCTGCGCCGAGCGCCGGGCAGGAGAGGCTGTACGCGGCGGACGTCGCTGACCACGGCTACGTCTGGGACCTGACCCGGGTGTGGGCACATCAGCCGGAGGCGAAGGAACAGCTCATGGCGCTGTTCGCCTCTACGGCCGACGCAGCAGGGCTAACACCGCGGGACAAGGCGGTGATCGTGATCGCCCAGGCAGCGGCAATCGGCGACTCATACTGTGCGGTCGCATGGGGCAAGCGCCTGTCCGACTGGGCAGACCCTCAGACCGCGGTCGCCGCACTCACAGCCGACGACGAGCCGTTCAGCGAACGGGAACAGGCATTGGCCGCTTGAGCACGCACCATCGCCCGCTCCCCCGGCAACAGCTCGCCACAAGATATCCAGCGTCTGCGCGACGCAGGGTTCAAGGAGCCACAAATCGTTGCCCTGACCATCTTCGCCGGCCTACGCACGGCCTTCTCCAGCATCAACAGCGCACTCGGCGCCCGACCAGACATGGCACTCGTCAAGACCCTCGATCCGGCCGTACGCAAGGCCGTCACCTGGGGACGTACACTCGAGTGACGGTTATGACCCAGGTCAAGCCGCCGGATTGGCGGGACCAGTCTGCTCTCCGAGAGCGCCGGGCCGTCGAGGGTGAGCCACCACCTTTGTCGGCCGTCTGCCTCTGGCAACCCGTCCGATTAGGCTCCGTCGATCTTCCGGAAACGCCGCCGACTGTTGTTCACCAGGACCAATACTTACTCAATGCCGAGGCATTGATACGGACGGATCGCGAGGAATGTTGTGGCTCTCAGGATGAGTTTGTCGTTCGCAGCCACTGATTGCGACAGGTGTGGTGCATCGAGGCTTTTGACTCAGCCATGTCCGGAGTGCGGGCTCAAACCGCGCCGGCATGAAACACAGCCGGACTTGGAACGACGTCGCAAGATCCTCAAAGAGTTCAAGTCGACGGAGGTCGAACTTCCGCTGGTGACGGATAGCCTGGACGACGCCATCGGAGGCATCTCGTCTCTCATCTCCGGCATACAGAGGGCGCTAGCGGAGGCTGCACGGGGCGGTCGCAGCGCGCACGGCCTTGTTCAGGCTTTCGCCAAGTTAGACGCGCAGGTGGCGTACTGGTCACAGCGACACCCGCGGCCAACGACAAATAGGGCGCGCAGCTTCGGGCGCTCTATTTCGCTGTTGCGCGATGGATTCGGCACCTTCGCCGAAGCCCTAGCCGCTGACACGATGCTGGAGGCGCAGGAGATTGAGCGGCGTGGACAGGAACTGATTGACTCCGCGGCCGACAAGGTCAACGAACTGCACGGAATCAACGAAGTCGAGCTCCTGCTCTCGGGCCCTTCCCCCTTCAGCCAGATCGGCGAGGCTGCCCGCGCCATGGCCGGCGGTGACGAAGCGCTTGCAACTTTGGACGTGCGCCTGAGACAGATGGCAGGTAGCGGCGCTGACCCATCGCAGATGGGCATTGGCCTGAACGTTCACATACTTCGACATCTGATGCTTGTGCTCTTAGACCTCGAACAAGCCGTGGCTGTGGCTGATGCCGCCGAGAAGCATTTGGTCGACTTGCCTGCAATCTGCCGTTCTCCGCATTGGCAAGCAAGGCACGGGATCGTGACAGCCCAATTCTCCACCGCGGCATTCAATCTATCGAGGGTTGACGAGCACAGCGACCTCGAAGCACTAAGCGTGGCCCTGAACCTGGTCATGCAATGCCGGGATGGCGTGATTCGCCATTGTCTAGCCACGATGTTCGCCCAAGACTCTCCTGACTACGAGAGGCTCTCACGGCGGACGGCCGGTGCCATCATTCAGCAAGCAGCACGCGAGCGTCCTGAACTATGCCTGGACGAGAATCTTTCACCAATCATTCGCCACGCTGCGGCACACTTCGACTACGACGTCACCGACGAACACTTCATTACCCGCTCGTCCTCCGGGGATGAGGAGCGTCTCACGATTGACGAATTCATCGACGCCGTCCTTGGCTATTTTCAAACCAGCGTGTCCCTCTTGATGGCGTTGATACGGGCATCAGCCTCCCAAGGCGTCCAGATGGAACTCTCCCGCCACACGCCCGAGCGTGACCTTTTTGGGGTAGTGGCCATGCTGATGGGGTTTCTCGGATTCGCAGATGTGTCGATCGAAAGGAGTGGGAACACATTGCGGATAGCTGCAACCGGCGACGTGACGCAACTGACAATCGCGATAGCAGGCGTCACTGCGGTGGCACCGTCCGATATGACCAAAGTCGAGGCCCAGATCTCAGTTCCATCCGGACCCACCTCATCTTGGAAAGCCCCCCTTGGAGGCGTTCAGGTTATATGCGCAGCGGTCGTCGTCTGCTTACGACGTCGACGACACGATAGCTCTAGCCAGATTGATGTCGTGCGTTCGAATTGATAGTCGAGCGGTTTGGGATGGCGACATGTGGGCAGGGGTAGGCATGCACGTTCTCCAGGCAACGGAAGGCTTGGCACTGCGGGAACGGGTAATCCGCTTCAAAGAGGTGCGGGATCTTTCTATGGCGGACGGATCCACCGAAGTCTCAAGGGCTCTGACGCATTTTCTTGAAGACCTGCGTCAGGGCCGCAGGAGCGATGCAGCGCTGACTAGCCCCTTCATCCAAAGACCATTTATCCGTCCGAGGCTCTGAATTTCAGCCTCGTCGCCCATCGTCACGCTCTTTCGTGAAATCCGATTCACAGAAGGGTGACGGTTCTTAGTCGCGCGGCGAGGTGGCGAAGAACTCAAGCATGCGGTCGAGGTCCTCGAGGATCTCGGGCCAGGTGGTCTCGCTCGGTGGGTCGCTGTGCGCGAAGGTGCCAGCGAGCTCGAGGATGATGTAGCCGTGGATGAGGCTGGACATCAGCCGGACGGCGTACGTCTCGTTGGTCTCGGCGATGCCGTAGCTGCGGACGACGGTGAGGACCAGGTCGGCGTTGCGGCGGCCGGCGGTGATCGCGGCGGCGACCGAGTCTGGGA
>JALZDD010000005.1 GCA_030862715.1 Actinomycetota bacterium
CGCATGTCGAAGCTGCGCCCGCCGGACCAGTACGCCTTGGAGGTCTCGGTCATGGTGCCGCCGGTGCGGTCCGCGAGGTAGGCCGCGGAGGTCGGCAACGTCTCGGGACCGGGGATGCCGGCCGGCATCGTCGCCTGGAAGCTGCCGCTCGGTTCGCCGGCGGCGAAGCTCGCCATGCACACGTAGACGGGCTTGCCGTTCTGGAAGCCGCGGACCTGACGGGTGCTGTAGCCACGGCCGTCGCGCAGCACCTCGACCTCGTAGCGGACCTCGGCGCCGATGTCGACGGGACGCATGAAGTAGGAGTGCATCGAGTGCATCGCCTTGCCGTCGGTCACGCTCCGGGAAGCGGCGACGAGTGCCTGGGCCACCATGTCGCCGCCGTACGCCTTCGGCCACGGGCACGGCTGGGTGGTCGCGGTGAAGGCGAGGTCGAAGACCTCCGCCTCGCACTCTTTGAGGGTGACGGCGTCCGTGAAGGTCTGTGAGCCGGCGTTCATGGCCGGTCCGCCCAGTCGCGGAGGTCGGCGTCGTCGACCTGAGGGAGGTTGACCACGATGTTGTCCGGGGTGCGGGTGGTCATCCAGGTCAGCGGGTGGTTGCGGTCGAGGTTGCACTCGACGTGTGGCATGAACGGGGGCACGAAGACCCAGTCGCCCTCGGACATGTCGAGGTAGTCCTCGAACTTCTCGCCGAAGTAGATCCGGGCCCGGCCCGACAGCACGTAGCCGCCGGTCTCGGCCTCGCCGTGGTGGTGGGGGACGGAGCGGTAGCCGGCGAGGTTGTGCACCTTGCCGAACCAGAGCTTGGTCGCTGGAGTGTGCTGGATGCTGACGCCACTGATCCGGGTGGCGCCTTCGCTCTGCCCGGTCAGGTCGGGCTCGAAGCCGGCGCGGGTTACGACCGGGACGACGAGACCGGAGGAGTCGGAGTTGGGGTCCATGTGAGGTCCTGTCCGTTCGATTCAGGATGTGTTTCATTTTCTGCACGAACGTTGTAGGCATGTCAATAGATGCCCTACGGTCGAATCATGAACACGGACCTCACGCCCGTTCCGGTGAACCCCGCGGCGCTGTCCGCGCCGCGCGGCTACTCGCACGGCACGCTCAGCGGCAACACGCTCCACCTCGGTGGCCAGACCGCGCTGGACGAGAACATGCAGATCGTCCCCGGAGGCATCGTCGAGCAGTTCCGGCAGGCGTTCGGCAACGTACTGACGACGCTGCGGGAGGCGGGCGGCGTCGCGGAGGATCTGGTGTCGATCACGATCTACCTGACCGACATCCCCGACTACCAGGCGCACGGCAAGGAGATCGGCGTGGTCTGGCGCGAGCTGGCCGGTCCGGTCTACCCGGCGATGGCGGGTATCGGGACCACAGAGCTGTGGCAGCCGGAGGCGATGATCGAGATCCTCGGCGTCGCCGTCATCCCCGACGATCGGCTGGTGCGTCCACCTTCTGCGTAGCGACCTCATCGCCCTCGATGGGGCGCCGCGACCAGTAGCTCGCCAGGGTCGATCCGGACACGTTGTGCCACACCGAGAAGATCGCGGCGGGCAGCGCTGCCGCCGGCGAGAAGTGGACGGTGGCGAGCGCGGCGGCGAGCCCCGAGTTCTGCATGCCCACCTCGATGCTGATGGCGCGTCGGCTCGAGATCGGCATGCCGCAGAGTCGCCCGATCGCGTACCCCAGGGCCAGGCCGGCGACGTTGTGCAGGACCACGGCGAGCACGACCAGGAGGCCGACCGAGAGCAGGGTGGAGGCGCTTCCGGCCACGACGGCGAGCACGACTCCGGTGATGCCGGCGACCGAGATCAGGGGAAGCACATCGATGACCTTCTCGATGAGACGCGGCAGCAGCAGTCGGAGCACCAGTCCGAGGAGAACCGGGACGAGCACGATCTCCACGATCGAGACGAACAGGTCGCTCGCGGAGACGGGCAGGTCCTCACCGATCAGGAAGAGGACGAGAAGGGGCGTCAGCAGGGGCGCGAGCAGAGTCGAGACGGAGGTCATCGCCACCGACAGTGCGGTGTCGCCACGGGCGAGGTACACCATGACGTTGGAGGCGGTGCCGCCGGGCGCGCAGCCGACCAGGATCATGCCGGCAGTGAGCACCGCGGAGAGGCTGAGCGCGTTCGCGATGCCCCAGCCGAGCAGCGGCATCACGGTGAACTGGGTGGCGACCCCCAGCAGCAGTGCCCACGGCCGCCGGCCGATGATCGCGAAGTCGACGGGCCTGAGGGTCATGCCCATTCCGAGCATGATGATCTGGAGGAGCAGCGGCACCTGGGCCGCCCACCCGTCGAATGTGCTGGGGGTGGCCAGTGCGATGGCGCCGGCGACCAGGACGATCAGGGCGAACCATCGCCCCACGAATGCGCTGACCTGTCGGACTGTGTTCATGCTCTTCCTTCCGAGACGATTGGGTACGGAGTCGACCCGATGACCCGCCCGCCGCGAGATCCTCGCAGGAGGGGCGCGGCGGGCGGGGTGGGGGACCGGTTCAGGAGAGCCAGTCGAGCTCTCCGTCGGCGTACTGGTCGCCGAACCGGACGTTGTCGAAGCGCAGGTCCTCGACGTTCTCCAGGATCATCGGCGTCTCGACCTCCTCGACCGTGACATCACGCAAGGTGACGTCGCTCAGCGGTGCGTCGGCCGGCCCGTGGATGTCGAGTCCGGTCTTGGCTGAGGCGACGGTGATGTCGGAGAAGACGATGTCGCGGTAGACCGGCGGGTAGTTGCCGCCGAGCTCGCCGGGGTAGTCGAGCTGGAACCAGATGAAGGTCTCGAAGTTGCCGATCTCCATGTTGCTCACCCGGATCTTCTCGACCGTGCCGCCGCGGTCGAGGTTGCCCTTGAACCGGATCGCGGAGGCGCCGTCGCGCAGCACGTTGTCGGTGAAGTAGACGCCCTTGATGCCGCCGGACATCTCGCTGCCCAGCGCGATGCCGTCCTCGCCGCCCATGTCGTTGCGACGGATCACGACGTTCTCGCTGGGGCGGGCGATGGTGCGACCGTCGAGGTCACGTCCGGACTTCACGACCACGGAGTCGTCGCCGGTCCGGAAGCGGTTCTCCTCGATCAAGACGTTGGTGCTGGAGTCGACATCGATGCCGTCGTTGTTGGCTCGGTGGCTGTCGACGTCGAGTCCTCGCACGGTCGCCTGGTCGGTGTAGACGAGGTGATTGATCCAGAACGGTGAGTTGGTGACCCGGTAGTCCTCCAGCAGCACCCGCTCGGCGTGGAAGAACTGGATGGCGCTGGGCCGCAGGAACGTACCCTTCCCGAAGACGCGCTCCTCGACGGGTACGCCGTCGAAGCCCATCTGGCGCAGCCGCAGCTGGTCCGGCTTCTCGTCGGCCTTCCAGGCGTGGAACTCGGAGTCCTCGTTGCCGTCGATCGTGCCCGATCCGGTGATGGCGACGTCGTGCACGTTGTTGGCGTAGATCAGCGGCGAGTAGCCGTCGAGCTCGGTGCCCTCCCAGCGCGTACGCACCACCGGCAGGTAGTCGTCCGTGTCGGTCCCGAACAGCAGCGTAGCGCCCTTGGAGACATGGAGGTCGATGTTGCTCGCCAGGTGCACCGGACCCTCGGAGAGCCAGGTGCCCTCAGGGAGTACGACGCGGCCGCCGCCGTCGGCCGACGCCTTCTCGATCGCGGCCCTGATCGCCGGCAGGGCGTCGGTCGTGCCGTCACCGACGGCACCGAAGTCGGTGATCTCGTAGTCGCGGTCGGGGATCGAAGGCTCGTCGATGCGGTCGACGATCTTCGCGATCGCGGCAGCATCCGGGCCGCGTACGACCTGGTCTTTCTTCTGGTCTGCGAGAGCGGGTGTGGTCGCGGTCAGCGAGCCGACCAGACCCAGGACGAGCAGGAGGGGTGTCGCGCGCTTTCGAATGTGACGCATGCATGCTCCTCGAGAGCTCCGACGGCGGCCCAGGGCTGCCGCGAGGGGGACGGTGACACTTGTCACACTAGTGACCAACTTGTCATACGTCTATGCCCTCAAGTGGCAAAACAAGAAGAAGCCAGGTCCCGGCTGGCCGCCGGGACCTGGCTGTCTCTCGTGGCTTGGGGGCCAGTCAGGCCTTCTTGGTCGCCCAGAAGATCTCGGCGATCTCGTCGATCTTGGCGAGGAGCTTGTCGGCGACCTCGAGGTCGAGGGTGCCCTTGGTGCCGGAGGCGCCGGCGAGCTTGGTGGCCTCGTTGACGA
>JALZDD010000006.1 GCA_030862715.1 Actinomycetota bacterium
ACGTACCGCTTGGCGGCGGGCTCGGCGGGGGAGGTCTCGAGCCACTTGTCGGCCTTCTCCAGGAGCTCGGGGGAGGCGGCCGGCTTGGGGAAGATGAACTCCAGCACCGTCGAGGCGCGGTGGGTGCCGAGGTGGTCCCAGAGGGTGTCGGCGGCCTCGAAGTAGCGGTCGACGTAGGGCGCCAGTACCTCGTCCTGCCCGGTGCGCTGGAACGAGAGCACGATCGAGCGGGCGGTCTCGTTGGGCACGTCGGTGCGGACGACGACGGAGTCCCAGGCGGCCTCCTTGGCCTCGGCGGTCGGCTGCGCGGCGCGGGCGGCGGCTGCCTTCTCCTGGCCGGAGATGGTGTTGTCGCGCTCGAGTTCCGCGGCGATCTCGGTCTCACCGAAGGTGCCCGAGGCGGCCAGGCCGGTGACGAGCGCCCAGCGCAGGTCCTGGTCGATGTCGAGACCGTCGAAGGCCAAGTCGCCGGAGAGCAGTCCCTGGAGGTCGGCGATCGCGGCCTCGGAGCGAGCCGCGGCGGCGTAGGTTCGGGCGAAGGTCAGCTGGTGGTCGCTGCTCGGAGCGGCGGCCTCCAACAGCTCCCTGAGGCCGCTCTCCCAGCGTGCCTTGAGGGCGTCGCGGTTGGCCGGGGCCGAGAACGAGCCCACCGCCTGGGCGGCGAAGACCGGGATCCGGGTCACGCCCCAGGCGTCGGTCTCCTGGCCGATGTTGGCGAGCACGAGCTCGACGAAGTCGCTCGCCCGCATCTCCGCGTCGCGGGTCATGTCCCAGGTCGCACCCCAGATCAGCGCGCGCGAGAGCGAGTCGCCCCGGACGGACAGCGACGACAGCGCGGTGGCCAGCGAGCGCTCGTCGAGCCGGATCTTGGCGTACGTCAGGTCGCCCTCGTTCAGCAGCAGCAGGTCGGGCTGCTTGACGCCGTCGAGCTGGGGAACCGAGGTCAGCTCACCGGTGACGTCGATCTCGAACGCGTCGCGGCGCACGAGCGAGCCGTCGACCAGGTCGTAGAGACCCAGACCGATGCGGTGCCGACGGAGCGTCGGATAGTCGGCAGGCGCCGACTGGCGGACGGCGAAGGAGGCGTACGTCCCCTGTCCTGAGCCTGTCGAAGGGTCGGCGAGCGTGAACTCAGGAGCGAGGGTGTTCACGCCGGCGGTCTGCAGCCACTCCTGGGCCCAGCCCTGGAGCTCACGCCCGGAGGCGGCCTCGAGGTGGCGCAGCAGGTCCTTGAACTCGGAGTTCCCGTAGGCGAACTCCTTGAAGTAGGCCTTCAGCCCCTCCAGGAACGGCTCGAGCCCGACCCACGCCACGAGCTGCTTCAGGACGGAGGCGCCCTTGGCGTAGGTGATCATGTCGAAGTTGACCTCGACGGCCTGCAGGTCGTAGTTGTCCGCGGCGATCGGGTGGGTCGTGGGCAGCTGGTCCTGGCGGTAGCCGGTCTGCTTGCGCGCATTGGTGAAGCCGGTCCAGGCATCGGTGAACTCGGTCGCGTTCGCCTGGGCGTGGTAGCAGGCCCACTCGGCGAAGGACTCGTTGAGCCACAAGTCGTCCCACCACTTCATGGTGACCAGGTCGCCGAACCACATGTGCGCCATCTCGTGGAGGATCACCGAGGCGCGGAAGTCGTAGAAGGAGCGCGGCTGCTTGGAGCGCGGCAGGTACTCATCACGCAGCGTCACGGCGCCGGCGTTCTCCATCGCGCCCATGTTGTACTCGGGCACGTAGAGCTGGTCGTACTTCCCGAAGGGGTAGGGGAAGTCGAAGGCGTCCTCGAAGAACTCGAAGCCCTGCTTGGTGATCTTCACCAGCTCGTCGCGGTCGAGGTGGGGGACCAGCGACTGGCGGCAGTAGTGACCCAGCGGGATGGTGCCGAACTTACCCTCGTAGACGTCCTGGACCTCGTGGTACTCACCGGCGATCAGTGCGGTGATGTAGGTCGACATCTTCTTGGTGGGCTCGAAGTCCCAGGTCGCGCGGCCACTGGGCCCATTTTCGTCGGCGAGCGGCTTCGGCTCGGGCGTGACGGCGTTGGAGACGACCTTCCAGCCCTCGGGAGCGGTCACGTGGAAGGTGAAGACGGACTTGAGGTCGGGCTGCTCGAAGGTGGTGTAGACGCGGCGCGCGTCGGGGACCTCGAACTGGGAGTAGAGGTAGACGCGGTCGTCGGCGGGGTCGACGAAGCGGTGCAGCCCTTCGCCGGTGTGGGAGTAGGCGCAGTCGGCCTTGACGACCAGCACGTTCTCGGCCGCGAGGCCGTCGAGAAGGATCCGGGAGTCCTGGTACGCCACCGCGGGGTCGAGCGCCACGCCGTTGAGCGTGATCTCGTGGACCGTCGCGCCGACCAGATCGGCGAACGTCGAGGCGCCGGCCTCGCTGGAGGTGAAGGTGATCGTCGTCGTCGAACCGAAGGTCTCAGCACCCGTGGTGAGGTCGAGATCGATGTCGTACGAGAGGACGTCGAGGAGTGCGGCCCTAGCGGTGGCTTCGGCGCGCGTCAGATTGGTTCCAGGCATGGCTGGATCCTCTCACTGCGCCCGGAATTCGAGACATTTATATCGCCGTTGTTGCCCGTTCTTGGGAGTCGCTGAGCGTGAAAAGTAAAAATACAGTGTTGTAATTCCGACACACCGGTATCAATGGTTGACAACTTTCTCTAGGGTGCTCATGTGCCCCTCAAGTCACAGAAACACCAGTATTCACAGGAGTCGCGCCGGGTGGGGAAGCCTGGCGGGGCGCTGCGCCGGACCTTGGTCACCGGCGCGGTTCTGCTGCTCGTCGGCCTCGGTGTGCAAGTCATCCCCAAGTTGGCATCACCGGCGCACGCGGGCTCGATCACGCTCTGCTCCGGCTTCTCGGACTGCCGCAGCAAGGGCTACTCCACCGGCGGCTACGACAGTGCGTGGGGGAGCATGTACTGGCGGATGTACGCCGGTCGGAACTGCACCAACTACGTCGCGTACAAGCTGATCCAGACCGGCCTGCCGAACGCTCGCCCATGGTCGGGCGAGGGCAACGCCACCAACTGGGGCGTCGCGCTGAGCAGGCTGACGAACCGGACGCCGACCGTCGGCTCGGTCGCCTGGTGGCACTCCTCGCACCCGAGCGCGAGCCGCTTCGGGCACGTCGCAATGGTCGAGAAGGTCGGCGCGGACACGATCACGATCTCGGAGTCCAACTACGGCAGCGACATCAGCTGGCGCCGGATCGGCAAGGACTCGGTGAACTACCCGACCGGGTTCATCCACTTCAACGACCAGCGCCTCTCGGTCACCAAGCGGCCCACGGTCGAGGGCACGGCGCAGGTCGGCAAGGCGGTCACGGTCAACACCGGCTCGTGGAGCCCGAACCCGAACAAGATCCGCTACCAGTGGATCGTCGACAAGAAGCCGATCCCGGGTGCGACCAACAAGACCTTCCGCATCCCCGGCCACCTCGCCGGCAAGCAGATCGCGGCGGTGCTCACCGGCACCCGCCGGGACTACAGCGAGGCCAGGACGATGAGCGAGATCCTGCCGCCGATCAAGCAGGGCACGTTCAAGGTCCTGGCACAGCCGAAGATCAGCGGCACCCAGAAGGTCGGCTCGACGATCTCCGTCGGCGGCGCCGACTACGAGCCGTCGGCCAAGATCGGCGAGGTCAGGTGGTACGCCGACAAGCAGCTGATCACGCGCACCAAGTCCCGCTTCCTGAAGGTGCCCGCAGCGGCCTCCGGGAAGAGGATCGGCGCGGTCGTCGTCGGTGTGCAGGAGGGCTACCGTCCGAAGCACTCGTACGCCTTCGCCGACACGCTCGTCGGTGGTGGCAAGGCTCCGCAGCAGCCGGCAGAGCCGCCGAGCGGCGGCGAGCTGTCGCAGACCGAGGCCGGCTTCGTGAAGGGCGGCACTCGTCTCGGCGGCCTGATGCAGGTCGACCCGGGCGGCTTCAGCGAGGCCGTCGATCTCTCCTACCAGTGGACGCGTGAAGGCACGCCGATCTCCGGAGCGACGACCGAGAAGTACCGTCCGACCGAGGCCGACGTCAGCCACCGTCTCAGCGTCACCGTGGTCGCCCGCTCCAGCAGCGGCCAGACGCTGACCAAGACGTACGGCCCCAGCGGCCGGGTCCGCGTCAAGCCGAGCGTCAAGGTCACCGCGACCGGCGGCTCCCGGGAGGCGAAGGTGGTTGTCGAGGTCATCGCGCCGGGCTACCAGCCGACCGGGACGGTCAAGATCACGACCAACGGCGGACGTACGGTCACCAAGACGCTGAGCGGTGGGGAAGCCGGCGTCACCTTCGTCAAGCTCCCCGCGGGCGAGTACGCCGTCACCGCCGCCTACAGCGGCGACGAGGTCGCCTACTGGGCCAGTGGGGGTGACTTCACCACCGTCAGGTGAGGGCTGGAACAGATCCACGGCGGGAGTGGTTCGAGTCGATATGACTCAGACCACTCCCGCTGCGCCGTCCGAGAAGACTCCCGAGAAGACCGCTGCCGACTTCTGGTTCGACCCCGCCTGTCCGTTCGCCTGGATCACCTCGCGCTGGATCCTCGAGGTCGAGAAGGTGCGTGACGTCGAGGTGACGTGGCACATCATGAGCCTGGCGTACCTGAACCAGGACAAGGACATCCCCGAGGACTACCGGAAGATGCTCGCGACCGCCTGGGGCCCGGTGCGGGTCTGTATGGCGGTGCAGAACGAGTACGGCCAGGAGAAGCTCGCCGAGATCTACACCGCGCTCGGCACTCGCCGCCACGTCGAGGGCCGCGACTTCGACCGGGCGCTGATCGAGGAGGCGCTGGCTTCCGTCGACCTGCCCGTCGAGCTCGCCGACGCGATGGACGACTCCTCGTTCGACGAAGACATCGCAAAGTCCCACCACGAGGGCATGGACCAGGTCGGCAACGACGTCGGCACCCCGACGATCGCGATGAACGGATCGGCCTTCTTCGGTCCGGTCATCTCGAAGGCACCCAAGGGCGAGGAGGCAGGCAAGCTCTGGGACGGGTTCCAGCTGATCACCGCCTACCCGTACGTCTACGAGCTCAAGCGCGCCCGGGTCCACGACCTCGACTTCAGCTGAGTCCCGACCTGGAGGAATTTGGCGGTGACGCCGAGGTCAACCAGTCGTACGTTGGCAGGGTGACTACTACAGACGAGGCAGGAATTCTCTCGAGGGCGCTGGACCAGACCGGCGACCTGCTCGACCGGGTGCACGCCGATACCGTCTCGCGGCCGACGCCGTGCCGGCAGTGGGACGTCGGCACCCTGGCCGACCACGTGATCGCGGACGGCACCAACTTCGTCACGATGCTTCGTGGCGGGGAGCCCGACTGGGGTGCGCCGGCGCCGCACATCACCGAGAGCTGGGGGCCGGCGTTCAAGGTCGGTGCCGATGACGTCCTCCACGCATGGGACCAGGGCCCCGGCACGGACGGCTGGGAGGGCGGCGCGTCGGTGCCGGTCGGTCTGCTGGTCGCCGAGTACGCCACCCACTCCTGGGACCTCGCGCAGGCGCTCGGCGTCCCGACCTCCGAGCTCGACCCCGAGCTGGCCGAGGTCGGGCTGGACTTCATGAAGGCGACCCTGAAGCCGGAGATGCGCATGGGTGCGTTCGACGCCGAGGTGGCGGCGCCCGAGGGTGCCGGGCCGTACGAGCGGCTGGCTGCTTT
>JALZDD010000023.1 GCA_030862715.1 Actinomycetota bacterium
TGCACCCGCACCGAGCCCACGCTGCCCGGTGGGTTGAAGGTGCCGCGACGCGCCCCCGGTCTCTACACCCACCTCCATGCCTCGACGGACGAGACGGATCCACTCCGGGCGATGGACTGGGTCAACCTCTTCGCTCTCGCCGTCAACGAGGAGAACGCGTCGGGCGGACGCATCGTGACCGCGCCGACCAACGGCGCGGCGGGCATCGTCCCGGCCGTACTCCACTACTACGAGAAGTTCGTGCCCAGCGCGGACGAGGACGGGATCGTACGGTTCCTCCTCGCCGCAGCCGCGGTCGGGATCCTGTTCAAGATCAACGCGTCGATCTCCGGCGCCGAGGTCGGCTGCCAGGGCGAGGTCGGCTCAGCCTGCGCGATGGCTGCCGGCGCCTTGTGCGAGGTGCTCGGAGGAACCCCGGAGCAGGTGGAGAACGCAGCCGAGATCGGCATCGAGCACAACCTCGGCCTCACCTGCGACCCGGTCGGCGGCCTGGTGCAGATCCCCTGCATCGAGCGCAACGCCATCGCCAGCAACAAGGCCATCAACGCCGCCCGCATCGCCGCCCGTGGCGACGGCAGCCACCGTGTCTCTCTCGACGCCGCGATCAAGACCATGCGCGAGACCGGCGCCGACATGAAGATCAAGTACAAGGAGACCTCCCGCGGAGGCCTCGCCGTCAACGTCATCGAATGCTGACGTCACGGGTCTCGCCAGAAGGAGAAAGTGCATGACCACCGCAGCAAAGATCGACGGCAAGCGCGTCGCTGCCGACCTGAAGGCCGGGCTCGCCGAGCGGGTGAAGGCACTGCACGAGGCGGGGATCGACCCCGGCCTCGGCACCATCCTCGTCGGTGACGACCCGGGCTCCCGTTCGTACGTCGGGGGCAAGCACCACGACTGCGCGGAGGTGGGCATCGCCTCGATCCGGGTCGAGCTCCCGGCCGGCGCCTCGCAGGCCGAGATCGAGGCCGCGGTGCAACAGCTCAACGAGGATCCGACCTGCACCGGCTTCATCGTCCAGCTGCCGCTGCCGCCCCACGTCGACACCCATCGGGTCCTGGAGCTCATCGACCCGGACAAGGACGCCGACGGGCTCCACCCCACGAACCTCGGCAAGCTCGTGCTCGGCACTCCCGCTCCGCTGCCGTGCACGCCTCGAGGGATCATCGAGCTCCTCAGGCAGCACGACGTGCCGATCACCGGCCAGCGGTTCTGCATCATCGGCTGCGGGCTGACCGTCGGCAGGCCCCTTGGGCTCATGCTCACCCGTCCCACCGAGCACGCCACCGTCACGCTGTGCAACATCGAGACACGTGACGTCGCCGCCCATGCCCGGGCCTCGGACGTCATCGTCGCGGCGGCGGGTGTCGCCCACCTGGTCAAGCCCGACTGGGTCAGCCCCGGCGCCACCGTCCTGTCCGTCGGGATCACTCGCACCATCGAGGGGATCCTGGGCGACGTCGATCCGAACGTGGACGTCGTCGCCGGCAAGATGAGTGGCGCCACCGGTGGTGTCGGGCCCATGACCCGCGCCATGCTGCTGACCAACATCGTCGAGATCGCCGAACAGCATCTGGCTGCCAGGGAGGCGATTGTCGGGGCGCTGACATGAGCGTCACGCGGCTGACGACCGAAGCGGTCCCGCGTTGTCAGGTGATGGGCATCATCAACGTCACTCCCGACTCCTTCTCCGACGGCGGCAGGTTCTTGGAGGTCGATGCCGCCGTTCGCAGAGGCCTGGAGCTCATGCGCGACGGTGCCGATCTCCTCGACGTCGGCGGCGAGTCCACCCGGCCGGGTGCCCGGCGCGTCAGCGAGACCGACGAGCTCGCCCGCGTGATTCCGGTCGTCGAAGCCCTGGCCGGAGGTGGGTTCCCGGTCTCGGTCGACACGATGCGCGCCTCGGTCGCCCGGCGAGCCGTCGAGGCCGGGGCGGTCATCGTGAACGACGTCTCCGGTGGGCTCGCCGACCCCCGGATGCTGCCGTTCCTCGCCGAGGCGGACGTCACCTGCATCCTCATGCACTGGCGAGCACACTCCACGCGGATGGACGACTTCTGCTACTACGACTCGGTCGTCGACGACGTGTGCGCCGAGCTTCGCGGCCGTGTCGAGTCGGCACTCGAGGCCGGCGTACGCCCCGAGCGCATCATCCTCGACCCCGGTCTGGGGTTCGCGAAGAACAGCGCCCAGTCCTGGGAGCTGCTCTCGGCGCTCCCGAGGCTGCAAGATCTCGGCTTCCCCGTCCTCGTCGGGGCCTCCCGCAAGCGGTTCCTCGCCGAGGCGGCGACGTACGGACGGCGTGCCCCGGACGTCGCGGCCGACCGTGACGAGGCGTCCGACGCCGTGGCGGCGGTCGCTGCCGCGGGAGGCGCCTGGGGCGTGCGCGTGCACTCGGTCTCCGGGGCCGCTGCCGCCTCCAGAGTCGCCGCGCGCCTGCGTGGATCCACAGCCGCAGCCGACCTGGTCGGAGCCCGGGCAGGACAGCGATGAGCCGGCGCTCGGCCGCCGCGACCGTACGGAGACTGCTGCTCGATGCGCGCTACGAGATCCTGCCCACCGCCACGATCGAGAACGTCGTCACCACCTCCCTCCCCGCCGGCCGAACGGTCACCGTGACCGCCTCCCCGGCGAAGGGACTGGAGCGAACCGTGGAACTCTCCATCCGCCTCGCCGGACACGGGTATGACGTCGTGCCGCACCTCGCCGCGCGCATGGTCTCGAGCCGGGCCGAGCTCGCCGACATCACCGGTCGCCTGAAGGCTGCAGGCATCGAGAAGGTCTTCGTGCCCGCCGGCGATGCCGAGCGACCCGGGGTCTTCCCCAGCGCGCTGGAGCTCCTCGAGGCTCTCGTCGATCTCGGCGACCCGTTCGTCCACGTCGGCGTCGCCGGCTACCCGGAGGACCACCCGACGATCATCCATGACCGCCTGGTGCAGGCGATGTGGGACAAGCGCCACCACGCCACCGAGATCGTCAGCAACCTCACCTTCGACGACAGGGCGCTCACGGACTGGGTACGCCGCGTGCGCGCCCGAGGCGTCAGGACGCCGATCATCGTCGGGCTGCCCGGCCCGGTCGAGCGCGCCAAGCTCCTCACCATGGCGACCAAGATCGGGGTGGGGGAGTCGACGCGGTTCCTCGCCAAGAACAAGGGCATGTTCGCGCGCATCGCCGCGCCCGGTGGCTACTCGCCCGAGCGGTTCCTCACCCGTGCGGCCCCGGGGCTGGACGGGCCGGATGCCGCGATCGCCGGTCTGCATCTGTTCACGTTCAACCAGGTCGCCGAGACCGAGACCTGGCGCCGCGACCTGCTGGCGCGCCTGGGCGGAGATCCACAGTGACAGGCACCGGGCTGGACCTCGACGTCACCGAGGTGGAGCACCGACTCCTCGCCCGCTGGCCCGAGACCAGGATCGCCCCCTCCCTGGAGCGCATCCGGGCGGTGATGGAAGCGCTCGGCCAGCCACAACGCGACTACCGCTCGATCCACATCACCGGCACGAACGGCAAGACGAGCACCGCGCGGATGGTGGAGGCGATCCTGCTGGAGCTGGGTACGACGGTCGGCAGGTTCACCAGTCCCCATCTCACCGACATCCGGGAACGGATCAGCATCGGCGGCCGGCCGATCTCGCGTGACGGGTTCGTCCGGGCCTACCGGAACGTCCTGCCCGCGGCCGAGGCCGTCGACCGCGAGAGTCCCACGCCGCTGTCGTTCTTCGAGATGACGGTTGCCATGGCGTACCAGGCCTTCTCGACCGCCGCCGTCGACGTCGCGGCGGTCGAGGTCGGCATGGGCGGCATGTGGGACGCGACCAATGTCATCGACGCTCCGGTCGCCGCGATCCTTCCCGTCGGCCTCGACCACGTCGACCATCTGGGCCCGACCACACTCGACATCGCGGCGGAGAAGGCGGGGATCATCAAGCCAGGTGCGCTGGCTGTGACCGCCCGGCAGGCCCCCGAGGTGGAGCAGCTCCTGCGAGCCCACGCCGACGCGCACCTCGCGAGACTCATGGTCGAGGGTCGCGACTTCCGCCTGAGCGGTCGACGAGCGCTCGGCGATGGTCAGATCATCTCGGTCGGCGGCCTCGCGGGTCACTATCCCGAGGTCCCGCTGTCCCTGCACGGACGCCATCAGGCGCACAACGCCGCGCTCGCCATCGCAAGCGTCGAAGCCCTCCTGCAGGACGTGATCCCCCTGGACGCACTGCGCCGGGCGCTCGGTTCGGCCAGGTCGCCCGGTCGGCTGGAGGTCCTGCCCGGAAACCCGGCGGTGATCCTCGATGCTGCCCACAATCCCGACGGCGCCCGCGCTCTGGCGGCCGGACTCTCCGACCTGGGCCGGCGACCGACCGTCGCCGTGTTCGCCGCCATGGGCGACAAGGACCTCGCCGGCATGCTCGCGGAGCTCGAGCCCGTCGTGTCGACGATGATCTGCACCCGGAACAGCAGCTCGAGATCGCTGTCGTCCCGCGACACAGCTTCGGCGGCGCGAGAAGTTCTCGGTGCCGATCGAGTCGTGGAGATCGACGACCTCGCCGACGCTCTCCTCGAGGCGACCAGGACTGCCACGGCCCTCTCCGAGGCCGGCGGTGGTCCGGATCAGGTGCTGGTCACCGGTTCTGTCGTCACCGTGGGGGAGGCGCGGAGCCTGTTGGTGTGAAACGGTCCTGCCCCTGGCCGGTGTGGCCAGGGG
>JALZDD010000050.1 GCA_030862715.1 Actinomycetota bacterium
GACCCGTCGCCACTCCTGTGGTCAGCCCGTCCAGGTCGATCTGGTCTGCCATGACTGTGGCGAGCCGGTCACCCGCGACACCATTCACCTTGAACCCGCCAACGCCTGAGCGACCGCTGTTCCGGCGGCTCGAAGATCGCTTTGCTGTGGAGTGAGGGGTCTGGCAGGCTCGCTCCTGTGCTGGCGCTGGCTGGTGTTACCCCATCGCCGGACTGGCGACTCGCAGCGGTTCTCGGCGTGCTCGTGGCCCTCGCCGTCGGTGCGTCTCTGCTCGGTCGCCTGGGTGTCGGGCGCGAGCATGTGACCGCGGCTTGCCGTGCGGTGGTCCAGCTGGCGGTGGTCTCGTTGGTGATCGCTGCGACGCTGCGTTCGCTGTGGTGGTCCCTGGCCTTCGTGGTCGTGATGCTGGTCGTGGCGACCGGCACCTCTGCGAGGCGTATCGGTGTCCCGATGGGGCAGGCATGGTGGATCGGTCTCACCATCGCCGCGGGTGCGGCACCAGTTGTCGGCCTGTGTCTCGTGTCCGGTGTGATTCCGCTCAACGGGGCGGGGATCATCCCGATCGCGGGCATCGTGATCGGGGGCGCGATGACCTCAGCGACGCTCACCGGTCGCCGGGGCTCGGACGAGCTGGCGGCTCAGCAGGGCGCGTACGAGGCGGGGCTCGCGATCGGTCTTCCGGCCGTGGATGCAGCAAACCTGGTCGTGCAGCCGACCGCGCGAGAAGGGCTGACGCCGGGGCTGGATCAGACCCGTACGGTCGGACTGGTGACCCTCCCCGGTGCCTTCGTCGGCGTCCTGCTGGGAGGTGGGACTCCGCTGGAGGCCGGGGCGGCACAGGTGCTCGTGCTCATCGGGCTGATGGCCGCGCAGGCGATCACAGCGGCCCTCCTGCTCCGGCAGATGGCGATCGGTCGTGTCGTACGCCGTGATCTCGCGTCGGCTCATCCTCGCTGAGGGCGGCAGCGGTCAGAGACCGCGCCAGGCCGACCACAGCTGCGCGTAGCGGCCCCCACCCGCGACGAGCTCGGCGTGGGTGCCGGTCTCGACGATCCGACCCTGCTCCATGACGACGATCCGGTCGGCGGACTCGGCCTGGGTGAGCCGGTGGGCGATCACCAGCGACGTACGCCCGGAGGTGGCCGCCAGGGCGGCCCGCTCGAGGTCGCGCGCGCCGCTCGAGCCCGCCTCGGCGGTCGCCTCGTCGAGGACGACGGCGACCGGGTCGGCGAGGAGCACGCGCGCCAGGGCGAGCTTCTGGACGAGCGCGGGGGTCAGCTGGTGGGCGCCGTCACCGACGAGGGTCTCGAGCCCGTCCGGGAGCGCGGCCACGTCGGCCCAGGCCTCGACCTCGCGCAGCGCCTTCTCCAGCACCGCGTCGTTCGCGCCCGATGCGGCCAGCGTGAGGTTGTCGCGGACGCTTCCGGTGAAGGTGTGCACCTCCTGAGTGACCAGGGCGGCCCGACTCCGGCCGCCGCGGACCGGGAGCCCGCCCACCACGACGTCTCCTGCGCTCGGGGTGAGCTGACCGGCCACGGCTGCGCCGAGCGTCGACTTGCCCGCACCCGAGGCGCCCACCACCGCGACCAGCTCTCCGTCGGCAAGAGTGAGGTCGACCCGGTCGAGAGCCGGCCGGCCGGACACGTACTCATGATGCAGGCCGGTGAGGACGATGCCGGAACCGTCCGGCTCGCCGACGGTCGCCCGGACCGGACGCTCGAGGAGGGCGAGCCCGGCGAGGCGTACGAGCGAGGCGCCGACCGACTGCACGTCGTCGAAGAGAGCGATGACCGCGCCGATCGGGTTGAAGAGCCGGTGGAAGTAGAGGGCGGCAGCGGTGACGGCGCCGACGCTGGCGGCATCCGCGCGGACGAGGAAGAAGCCGGTGCCGAGGATGGCCAGCAGGCCCATCAGCTCGGCCCGGTTGTTGCGTCCCAGGAAGCGCATCAGCATGGCGAACACCTCGACCGAGATCGACGCCGAGGTCCAGGACGCGGCGCGGACCTTCTCCTGGTGCTGCTCGGCGATGCCGTACGCCCGCAGGGTGCGGTTGCCGTGGACGCCGGTCAGGAACGCCTCGGCGCGCACGCCGTTGGCCTCGCGCTCGCGGCGGTAGTAGGGACCAGAGCGGGGGAGGTACCAGCGCAGTGCCATCACGTAGAACGGCGCGGCGAACAGCCCGGCGAGCCCGAGGCGCCAGTCGAGCGCCATGAGGCCGGCGGTCGTGAAGACGATCGCGATCACCGAGTTGAGCATGAGCGGGACGACGTCGGCCATGGAGCCGCCGATGAGGCGTACGTCGTCGCCGACCCGGGAGACCAGGTCGCCGCTGCCGCTCTCCTCGAGCCGCTGGGTGTCGAGGTGCAGGGCCCGGTCGAGAACCTCCTCGCGGAGCTCCGCCAGCGCCGGCTCGGCCACCCGGGCGAGCAGGTGGATCGAGACCGCACCGGCCGCGCCGGCGACGAGCGCGGCGCCGAGGATCCAGACGCCGGCGGTGACGATGTCGGATTCCGGGTCGCCGGCGCCGACCAGGTCGACCATCCTGCCGAGCATCCAGGGAGCGACCAGGCCGGCCAGCCCCTCGAGGGCGAAGACGGCCAGGCATGCCGCCAGCAGGAGCGGACGGCGGGTGAGCAGGCGCCGCGCGAGCCCGGCCGCCTCCCGTGGTGTCGAGACGGGTAGCTGTGTCAGCTTCTGGCCCTGGGTGGTCATCGCAGCACCGCCGCGCAGTAGTCGGTGTGGGCGGCGAGCTCGTCGTGGGTGCCCCGGGCGGCCACCCGACCGGCCCGCACCCAGACCACCTCGTCCGCGGCAGCCAGGAGCAGCGGGCTGCTGGTGAACAGCAGGGTGGCGAGGCCGGAGCCGGGGCCGTGCCGGAGGCGGCGCAGCTCAGTGGCGACGTACTGCTCGGTGACGGCGTCGATCGCCGTCGTGGGATCGTGCAGGACCAGCACCGGCGCCTCCGCGGCGAGCGCTCGGGCGAGACCCAGCCGCTGGCGTTGGCCACCGGAGAGGCTCTGCCCGTCGACGGCCACGTGTGTGGCCAGGCCGTCGGGCGCGACCGCCACCAGCTCGGTGGCCGATGCGGCCGCCAGGACGGCCGTGACCTGGTCGTCGTCGAGGCGTTCGAGCGGGTCGACGTTGCTCCGCAGGGTGCCCTCGAAGAGGTCGACGTGGTGGTCGGTGACGAGCAGCCGGTCGCGTACGTCGGAGAGCGCGAGCTCGGTGAGCGGCTCGCCGCCGAGCCGGACGGTCCCGCGTTCGGGCAGCGACTCGCCGTGCAGCAGGGAGAGGAGCGTAGCCGGCACCGCCGGGTCGTCGGCGACAACTGCCACCAGCCGCCCCGGCGGCACCGCGAGCGACATCTCGGCGACAGGACCTGCGGCGACGTGGTCGAGCTCCAGGTCGTGGCCGTGGGCGCGCCGCTCGCCCTCGAGGACCAGCGCAGGCGTCGAGAGGAACCCCACGATCCGCGCGGCCGAGGCGCGGGACTGCGCGACCCGGGCGACCAGGGCGCTGAGCATCCGCATCGGCTCGGCCACGAATTGCGCCAACCCGACGACCGCCACCAGTTCGCCGACGCTCAGGTCGCCGGAGAGGGTACGCAGCCCGGCGACGATCGCGATCACCGCCAGGAAGACTCCGCTACCGGCCGAGGTGATGCCGGTCAGGAGCCCGGCCCAGCCGGCGGCGGCGACGCTGGTGTGAGCGGCCGTACGACTCTCGCGGCGATAGCGCTCGAGCGCCACCTCCACGCCGCCGATGCCCTTGAGCGGCCGGATCCCGCGGATCAGGTCGCTGGCGATCCCCGTCGTACGTCCCAGCGCCTCCTGCCGTCGCGCGCTGCGGTGGGCGAGGCCCGGCGCGACCAGGTGCGTGGCGCCGAGGACGAGGGGGACACCGACCAGGACGATCAGGGCGAGCCACGGGTCGATGACGGCGAGCACCACGCCGCTCACCACCAGCCCGATCGCGCCGGCGGCGGACAGAGCCACCTGGCGGATGACCTCGCCGACCAGGTCCGCGTCGCCGGTGGCCAGCGCCAGCAGGTCCCCGGAGAGCCGATCGGTCCGCGCGCCGCGCGGGTCGAGCACATGCCCCGAGACCTCGGTGCGCAACCGGTGGCTCTCGACGTGGACGGCACGGTTGCCGATCCGGGCCCCGAACCGGTAGGACAGGCTCAGCACCAGGAAGTGCACGCACAGGACGACCGCCCACAGCAGCAGCTCGCGCAGGTCGCCGGTCGTCACCGCCCGGTCGATCATCACGCCGATCAGCACCGTGACCATCGCCTCGCACACCTGCCACAGCGTGATCAGGGCCGACGAGGCGAGCACGGCGCGCCGCTGACGGCGCAGCGACCGCCGCATCAGCGCACCCGGCGTACGGGGTGTGGACACCGGGTCCTCCAGAGGTCCGAAGCGGTTGAGTTAGGTCAGCCTAACTTGGACGTGTCTGGGTGGGAACGGCGGCTCGTTCAGTTGCCGAGGCGTCGGAGTGCGGCTGGAAGGCTGCGGGCGTCCCTGTACGCCACGACGCGCTCGCCTTCGCATGGCCCGGTGCCGTTGGCTGCCGCTCGGAGCGCGACGGCAGGGTGTCCTGGCCGGGGGCGCCAGCGTTCGGCCTGCGCCGGATGAGGTTAGCCTCGTCGTGGTCGATGTGGAGGGCGCGTACCTCGACCACGGCTTCGTTGGGTGCCGGGGTGGGTTCGGGCAGGTGGTCGGTCAGCCGGATTCCGCCGGGCGCGTTGGGTCGGTGATGAATCCTCGCATGTCCTCACGCCTTCGCAGAGGCCACGTCGCCGGAGTCTGTTTCGCGTTCCGCCTCGGCAGTGGAAGCCGCTGCGGCCCGGATCAGCACCGTGATGAGGGCCGCCATCACCAGGATGATGCCGAGGGCTACCCAGGCCGCCAGTTCGGCGGCGGAGGCGTAGGCGGCCCGGCCAGGGTGGTCGCCGAGTTTGGCGAAGAAGATGGCACCTAGGACGGCCACACCGGTCACGCTGGCGAACTGCTGCGTGGTGGAGAGCATGCCCGACGCGATACCGGCCTGGGCGGGCTTGACACCGGCCATCGGAGCGCCGAGCAGGGACGGCAGGATAAGGCCGTTGCCGATGCCCATCAGGCCGGTGGAGACCAACAGCACGGCCTGGGAGATCCTGCCGCCCTGGGCTTGTAGCCCGACCGCGGCGATCAGGACGCTGACGGCGGTAATCAGTGAGCCGATGGCGAGCACTCGGAGACCGTGCTTGGCGACCAGGCCCTTGCCTGACACGGAGGCGACCATCGCGAGCACCGCGGTGGGCGCGAAGATCAGGCCGGCATGCAGCGCACTGAACCGGAGCCCGGACTGCAGGAGCAGGCTGAGGCAGAACAGGTAGCTGGTGAAGAAAGCCATGAACGCCGCGTTGATGGCGAGCCCGGCATTGAAGACCTTGCTGCGGAACAGTGCCAGATCCAGCAGCGGCTGGCCACCCCTGCGCGCCACCCGCCGTTCCCACAGCAGTGCGGCGGTCATCACCAGGGATGCGCGTCCACCGATGTGCCCAACTTGCCTCACTGGGCGAAACGAAGTGTGACCCGACCTGCTTCTCCCAGGTCAGGGTCACAATCCAATGCATGCGCTAGGGGGCTTGAACCCGTGGTGGCGCGCTGAGAGTCAAGCATCTTCGTCCAACCGTCTGGTGGTGCGCATTCGTCTCCAGAGTTTGTTGACGGCGTCAACAACGGGCTTGATTTCGGGACCTCTCCCACGGTGTTCGTGCACCTCACGAGGCGCTTGAGGCGCCTAAACGCAGATCATCTTCATCTGTACGCTCATCACCGGAAAGCAGGGCACCGAGCCCGGCCGTTCCATCGAGCAGGTCTCCAACACGGGTCAGTATCTGTAACCTGTGCCGATCGTTGTCTGCTGGTGATTTCAGTTGGCTCGTCAAGGGCTCGTCGTCCGTACGGATTCTCTATCCGAGGGCGATGAGTGAGACCGCGGCGGACGCGAGGACCAGGCCTGCGATCTGGAGAGTACTGAGCCGTTCCCGGAGGAAGATCAGGCCGAGGATCACTGGTATCGCCGGGTAGAGGGCAGTCAGCACCACAGCCACCGAAAGCAGTTGCTGCTGAGCGGCGAAGCTGTAGAGAACCAGGGCGAAGGTCCCCAACACTCCGGCACCTGCTGCTGGCGCGGTGATGTTCGGCGAGATCCTCAATGCCGAGAAGCTGCCGATCAGCAGAGCTCCGATCACAGCGACGGAGGCGATTCGGCTGGCAGCGACGGGCCACATTCCTGCGCTCGCGTCTGCTTGGGCCAGGGCCACGAACTGCAGGGCGAAACCCACTCCTGCGATCAGCGCGTTCATCATCCCGGGGGCGAATCCGATTTCCGCTGTCGTATCGGCTTTGGTCCGGGAGGTCAGCCACAGTGCGGGCAGCGCGAGGACGATGCCGCCCCAGGCGAGCACAGCGGGCCGGTCTCCGAAGATGACGACAGCAGCGAGCACCGGTAGCGCTACCGCGGTGACATCGCTGACCGGCACCACGACGCTGAACTTGCCCATGCTCATGGCGCGGTAGAGAAACGCCACGCCTATCCCGGTCCCGATTCCTGACGCCGCTCCCCACAGGATCGAGGCCGCGTCGATCTGTTCGGCGGGGAAGAACGGGAGGCACAACAGGATGAAGATGGTGCCGCCGGCTTGAGCGAAGAACGCGATGACTGTTCCCTCCGCTCGACGGGAGAGCAGCCCGCTGAAGAAGTGAGTGAGCCCGAAGAACAGCGCTGCGCTCAGCGCGAGGATCTCACCCATCAGTGTCCGCCTGACAGTCTCGCTCCGCCTGACCCACCGGACAGATGGCACCGCCATCGATGCAGGCATGCCGGTCACACAGCCGACACAGACGATCGCCGTCTCCGGGGTGGCGGTGGAGCCGGCGCAGGAGCTTCACCAGCAGTGCTTCCAGCTGCTCTTGATCCTCCGCGGTCAGCGACTCCAGCACCGTCCCCAAGGAACGCTCACGGGCCTCCAGAAGGTCCCGTGCGACGTCTTGCCCTTGGCCGGTCAACGTGATCGCCACGTTCTTGCCTGCTCGAGGGCCGCGTTGGAGGAGACCGTCGCGCTCCAAGCCCTCGATCATGCGTACGGCGGCGGACTGGGTGATACCGAGTCGTCTACCCAGCTCGCTGGCCCCGATCCCGCTGCTGTCGGACAGCACGATCAATGTGGCCGCAGCGCTGTCGCTGAGCTGGGCTGCACCCGAGAGGTCGGCGCGGATGTGATCGCTGAGCCCTTGGGCGGCGGCGCCCAGAAGATTTGCCGTACGTGACATATGCATGACTCATGCATATGTCACGGCGATCCTCAGGTCAATCGACTCGTCGAGGCTGAGCTCAGGTGGCGGGAGTGTATTCGACTGCGGGTGGACGGCTCGCGGGGTAGTGTTTGAGCGTTCGCGGGCCGTGAGAGTTACTGCCCGGCGGTCGGCGAATGGTGTACAGGGAGGACGCCTCTCGGCTGCATGCCTCAGCCGGGGCGATATCGTGCTGTGCGCGTCGGCGCATCGACCGCGCTCCTTCCCGGTCAGCCACATTGGCCCACCGTGAGTGCTGCGCGTGGGAAGCGGTCAGGGGGAGTCCCCGAGGGCCATCGGCAGAATCCGACTCGGCAGATACGGGTTCGTTGGCGCCGGTCCCCGACGGGTGTCGTCCTCGTGGATCGGATATGGGTAGGAACTGATCGTGAGCACTCTCCGTGTCAGGCCCTGACACTTGGCCTCTGTGGGACAAGTTCGTCTGACTCGCTGGGTTCTTCGTACTCTGTCCTGAGAGACGCGGGATAGGCTGGTCAGGACAGTTCAATAGCGGATCCGTGCCAGCCGATGTGCCCGAACGGTGCCCGAACAGGCTGAAATGAAGAGTGGCCCCGCCTGAGTTTCCTCAGGTCAGGGCCACCATTCACTGCGTGCGCGAGGGGGGACTTGAACC
>JALZDD010000061.1 GCA_030862715.1 Actinomycetota bacterium
CCCATCCGCTCGAGCAGCCCGTCGAGGCCGTCGGCGGAGTCGAGGTCGATGCCGATCAGCGCGGGACCGTGCTCGCGGTTGGACTTCTTGACGTACTCGAAGACGACGATGTCCTCGCCGTCGGCCAGCACGTCGTCGAGGAAGCCGCGCAGCGCGCCGGGGGCCTGCGGGAAGGAGACCAGGAAGTAGTGGCGCAGGCCCTGGTGGATCAGGGCGCGCTCGAGTACGTCGGAGTAGCGGGAGACGTCGTTGTTGCCACCGGAGAGGACGGCACCGACGCGTGCGGCGCCGCGCAGGTCGATCTGCCCCAGCGCAGCCACCGCGAGCGCGCCGGCGGGCTCGGCGATGATCCCCTCGGTCTGGTAGAGCTCGAGCATCTCCACGCAGATCGCGCCGACGGGCACGGAGACGAGCTCGTCGACGTACTCCTTGACGATCGGGTACGTCACCTTCCCCGCGGTCGCGACCGCAGCGCCGTCCACGAACGTGTCGAGCGTGTCCAGCCGGACCGGCCCACCGGCCTCGATCGCAGCCGCCATCGAGGCGGCGCCCGCGGGCTCGACCCCGATGATCCGGGTCTGCGGCCAGACCTCGCGCACCCAGGTGGACACGCCGGAGGCGAGCCCACCGCCACCGACCGGCAGCAGCAGCACGTCCAGCGGCTCGCCGATCTGGGAGGTCAGCTCGTAGCCGACCGTGCCCTGCCCGGCGATCGTGCGGGGGTCGTCGAACGCGGAGACGTAGGTGGCCCCGAGCCCGCGCCCGAGCTCGTAGGCGTAGGAGGAGGCCTCGTCGTAGGTCGACCCGTGCAGCGTCAGCGTCACGTGCTCACCGCCGAGGGCGGTGATCCGGTCGCGCTTCTGCTTGGGCGTGTTGGTCGGCACCACGATGTGGCCGGGAACCCCCAGGCGGGCGCAGGAGATCGCGACGCCCTGCGCGTGGTTGCCGGCCGACGCACACACGACGCCGCGCTCGAGCTCCTCGGGCGTCAGCGAGCTCATCAGGTTGAAGGCGCCCCGGACCTTGTAGGAGCGCCCCAGCTGCAGGTCCTCCCGCTTGAGCAGGACCTCGGCGGCGTACCTCTCCGAGAGTCTGACCGAGCGTTCGACCGCCGTGCGCGTGGCGATCGTGCGCGCAGCGGCCTCTTCAATGGCAGCGGGTGTTACGGCAGGCTTCTTGCCACCAGAAGGATCGAGCACAGCAGACACGTGCCCGAGTCTGTCATGATCACCACTCGGTGAGCACACCCGCGCCGAGGAGCCCCAGAACCGCGAGACCGAGGACGACCCGGTAGATCACGAACGGGGTGTAGGTATTGTGCGAGAGGTACTTCAGCAGCCACGCGATCACGGCGTAGCCGAGGACGAAGGAGACGATCGTGGCGACGATCGTCGGGCCCCAGCCGTAGAGGTTGGCGCCGTGGGCGATCTCACCCATCTCGAACAGGCCGGCTCCGAAGACCGCGGGCAGCGCCAGCAGGAAGGCGTAGCGGGTCACGGTGGCCCGCTCGTAGCCGAGCGCGCGACCCATCGAGATCGTCGCCCCCGAGCGCGAGACGCCGGGAATCAGCGCGCAGGCCTGGGCGCAGCCCATCAGGATCGCGTCACGCCAGGACAGGTCGTCGAACTGCTTGCGGTTCGCGCCGATCCGGTCGGCGATCCCGAGGACGATGCCCATGACCACGAGCATGGTGCCGACGACGTACAGGCTGCGCAGGTCGTGCTCGATGATGTCCTTCATCACGAACCCGATCACCACGATCGGGATCGACCCGACGATGATGAACCAGCCCATCCGGGCATCGGTGTGGCTGCGCAGCTCGGCGTTGAAGAGGCTCCGGAACCAGGTCACGATGATGTCGCGGATGTTGCGCCACATGTAGAAGACCACGGCCAGCTCGGTGCCGATCTGGATCACGGCCGTGAACGCCGCGCCGGGGTCTCCCCAGCCGAGCAGCTCGGGGAAGATGCGCAGGTGCGCGCTGGATGAGATGGGCAGGAACTCGGTGAGTGCCTGAAGAATGCCCAGTGCGATCGCCTGCAGATAATCCACGGGCGGAAACTCTAAGGGGCATGTACGTCGCACCCGACCGCTGCCTCCCCGCCGGTGTGTCCGCCGTCACTGCCAGCGTGTCCGGCCAGGGCCCTGCGGAGGGCACGGATAGATTGTTCTCATGCAGAGCCGACTCCTCGGAGCCACTGGGCTGCGAGTCTCGTCTCTCGCCCTGGGCACCATGACCTGGGGCAGCGTGACCGACGAGCACGAGGCCCGCGAGCAGCTGGCCGGTTTCACCGAGGCCGGAGGCACGCTGGTCGACACCGCCGCCGGCTACGGCGACGGGGCCTCGGAGGCGCTGCTCGGCTCCCTCCTCGAGGAGCGTGTCGTGGCTCGCGACGACGTCGTTCTGGCGACCAAGGGCGGGATCACTTGGCGCGGCGGCAACCGGGGCGTGGACACCTCCCGGGGCGGGCTGCTGACCGGCCTCGACGCCTCGCTGAAGCGGCTCGGCGTCGACCACGTCGACCTGTGGCAGGTGCACGTCTGGTCCCCCGAGGTGCCGCTCGAGGAGACCCTCACCGCGCTGGACATGGCGCTGAGCAGCGGCCGGGCCGCCTACGTCGGCGTCTCCAACTACAGCGGCTGGCAGACCGCCCAGGCGGCGACCTGGCAGCGGGCCGTGCCCGGGCGGGCGACGCTGGCCTCGACGCAGGTGGAGTACTCACTGCTCGCCCGCGACATCGAGTACGAGGTGCTCCCGGCCGCCGAGGCACTGGGGATGGGCCTGCTGGCCTGGTCGCCGCTGGCTGGCGGCGTACTCACCGGGAAGTACCGCACCGGAATCCCGTCGCACTCGCGCGGCGCCGACCCGAACTTCTCGGCGCGGGTTGATGCCTTCCACGACGAGCGCTCCCGCGGGATCGTCACCGCCGTCGCCAAGGCCGCCGAAGGCCTGGAGTGGACACCACTGCAGGTCTCGCTGGCCTGGGTACGCGACCGGCCGGGTGTCACCGCGCCGATCCTCGGGGCACGCACCGCGGCTCAGCTCAAGGAGGCGCTGCAGGTCGCCGACCTCACCCTCCCGCCCGAGATCGCGCTCGCCCTCGACGACGTCTCCGCCGTCTGAGTCCCAGGACCGAAAACACCACCCCGGGGGAACATCTCTTCCGGCACACTGGTTCTCCTGAGTAGTCCATCAGAAGGAGTGCTGCCTTGGCTCGAGCCGAACGCCGTCCGCCCCGCCCGGGAGTGATGTGGGAGTACGACAAGGTCATCTTCTCGCGTGAGTTCTCCCGCAACATCGTCACCAAGCTCCTCGTCGAGCGCGCCGAGCACGGCGGCTGGGAGCTCGACCGCGTCCGGATCACCGCCGACGGCACCCGCCGAGTGACGCTTCGGCGCAAGATCATCCGGCAGCGGCTCACCGTCTGAGCGCGTCTCCGCGCTCCTCGCGCGTCCGGATACTAGGGTCCTGCGGGTGATCCATCTCGTACGCCACGGCGAAGCCGCCGGCGGGGACACTGCCGACCCCGGCCTCTCCGACCACGGCCGACGCCAGGTCCAGACGCTCGCCAACCGACTCGCGTTCCGCCCGGTCCGGCAGGTGCTGCACGGCCCGAGCCGGCGTACGTCCGAGACGGCCGGCATCCTCACCGAGAACCTGGGCGCGGGGCCGGTGCCCTCCGACCTTCTCGCCGACCGCACCCCGGTGCCGTCTGCGGGGCGTCGCGGCGACTACCCGCCCCACCGTTGGGAGTGGTTCGAGGACGTACCGGACGCCGAGCGCGACCTCGACGGCACCGACCTCACCGCCGCCTGGCACAAGCTCTGGTTCGAGCACCACGACGAGGAGGTCGTGCTGGTCACCCACGCGTTCGTGGTCGCCTGGTTCGTACGCGAGGTCCTCAACTCCCCGCCGGCGACCTGGATGCGCATCGGCCCGATCGACAACGCCACCCTGACCAGCATCGGACCCAACCTCGCCGGTGAGCCCGTCGTCGAGACGTTCAACGCCGAGGTCATCCTCCCGATCTGAGGCGATCTGGACAAGCGGCGCCCACAAGGCGCCAACAACATGGACATGTCGCCGCGACACGGCGTCTTTGGCCCGCTCGGCACTGGCAGGATCCGCCCGTGATCTCGGCACTCGACACCCTGACCCCCGCCCAGCGCGACCTCCTCGACCAGTGGCTCCCCGGAGCCGAGGTGGTCGCCGACCGCAGCGCACTGCACCGCGCCGGCACCACCGCCCTCGTGATCTCAACCGGTGAAGACCGGTTCCTGGTGAAGACCACGGCAGAAGGCGTACGCCACATCGACCGTGAGCTCGCGGCCCACCGCAGCTGGCTGGCCCCCTGGACCGACGCCGGCCGCGCGCCGAGCCTCGTCGAGGCCGACCTCGACGCCCGCATCATCGTGATGACCCACCTCGACGGCGAGCCGGCCAGCACGTCGGCCGCCATCCACGACCCCGAGATCTACCGCCAGGCGGGCGAGCTGCTGGCGACGTTCCACGGCCAGGCCACCGTCGAAGACGAGGACTACGAGCCAGAGCTCGACGAGCGCGCCCTCGCCTCGCTGGACGGGGCCGGCTTGGAGGCCGACCTCACCGAGCGTCTTCGCACCGAGGTCACCTCGTGGCCGACGCCGACGACGGTGCTCGTGCCCACCCACGGCGACTGGCAACCGACCAGCTGGGTCCTCGACGCGGGCACCCTGCGCGTGATCGACTCCGGCCGCTTCGGCTTCCGCCCCGCCCTCTACGACCTCTCCCGGCTCTCCGCGCAGGACTTCTCCCGCAACGACACCTTCGAGAAGGCCTTCCTCGAGGGCTACGGCTCCGACCCCCGCGAGCCCGAGGCCTGGCACCGCCTCCAGGTTCGCGACGCCATCTCGGTCGCCGCCTGGGCCCACCGCACCGGCCACGCCGAGGTCGCCGCCCTGAGCACAGAGACCCTCACCCGCCTAGTCCCCTGAACCGACGCCGAGTCGGCTCGTCCTGACCGAGAACCCCGCCGAGTCGGCTCGTCATGACGCGCCGACTCGATGTTGTTTCTGGTCAGTTCGAGCCGACTCGGCTGCTTTCGGCGGTCACACCTGGTCGAGGAAGCGGTCCATGACGCGCGCTCCGAACTGGAGCGCGTCGACAGGTACCCGCTCGTCGACGCCGTGGAAGAGGGCGGTGAAGTCGAGCTCCTCGGGCAGCCGCAGCGGCGCGAAGCCGTACGTCCTCATCCCGAGCCGCTTGAAGTGCTTGGCGTCGGTGCCGGCGGACATGAGGTAGGGAGCGACCAGGGCGTCGGGGTCCTCGGCGACAAGCGAGCTCTCCATCGCGGCGACGAGGGCGCCGTCGTAGGGGGTCTCCCAGGGCATCTGGTTCTGGTCGAACTCGATGTCGATCCCCTCGCCGCACAGCTTGCGCAGCGTCTCGAAGAAGTCGTCCTCGAAGCCGGGCAGGAAGCGGCCGTCGACATGGGCCGTGGCCTCGGTGGGGATGACGTTGACCTTGTAGCCGGCGCTGGTCATGGTCGGGTTGGTGACGTTGCGCAGGGTGGCGCCGATCATCCGGGCGGCCGGGCCGAACTCCTCCACGAGCCGCTCGGCGTTCTCCGGGGTGGGCTCCTCCCCCGCGATCTCGCCGACCGCGGCGAGCAGCGTCTGCATCGTCGGGGTCAGCTGCACCGGCCACTCGTGGGCGCCGATGCGGGCGATCGCGCCGGAGAGCCTGGTGATCGGGTTGTCGCGGTTGATCATCGAGCCGTGCCCGGCGGTGCCGCGGGCGGTCAGCTTCATCCAGGCCATGCCCTTCTCGGCGGCCTCGATGAGATAGAGACGGCGTCCCTTCACCGTGGTCGAGAAGCCACCGACCTCTCCGACCGCCTCGGTGCAGTGGGCGAGCAGGTCGGGGTGGTCCTCGACGAGCACGTGGGCGCCCTTCATCCCGCCGGCCTCCTCGTCGGCGGTGAAGGCGAGCGTGATCGGGCGCTCGGGGATCCGTCCGGTGCGCTGGCGCTCACGGACGACCGCGAGCAGCATCGCGTCGAAGTCCTTCATGTCGA
>JALZDD010000080.1 GCA_030862715.1 Actinomycetota bacterium
TCCAATACTTCTTCCGCCGCTCACTGTTGCCGGATACGTATGAATAGTTCGAGACAGATATCGAAAGTGATGACAAACGACGGCACAATGAGCCGCGTGGATCCTGCCTCTCCTGCCGCTGACACCCGTGCTGCCGTGACCCTCGACGAGCTGCTCGACCTCCTCGACCTGAGCCGCGTCGACGAGTCGACCGGCCGGGTCAGCCGCTGGATCGGGCAACCGCAGCAGCATCCCGCCGGGAGGCTCTTCGGTGGCCTCCTCCTGGCTCAGGCGCTGGTCGCCGCCGGCCGCGGGGTCGGAGCCGACCAGCGGATCATCAGCCTGCAGGCCGACTTCGTCGGCGGAGTGCCTACGGACCGGCCGCTGCGCTGGGAGGTCACGGTCGTCTCGGACGCGCCCTCGCTGGCGACCCGGCGCAGCCGGCTGCTCGACGAGGCGGGGGAGGAGCTCTTCGGGGCGGTCACCCGGTGGGCGACCGTACGTGCAGACCTGCCGTCCCACAGCTCGCTCCGGCCGCGGCCCGCTCCCGACCCCGAGACGCTGCCGGACCTGGCCGACCGGTTCGGCTCGGACGAGCGGATACCGCCCTGGTGGCGGCTGAATCGACCGGTCCACTTCCGGCACGCGGTGGCCCCGCCGTACTTCACGGTCGCCGAACCCGGCGACCGGCAGAGCAGCTTTTTCCGGGCAACGGGCCCGCTGCCGGGCGACCCGGTCCTGCGGGCTGCGCTGGTCGCCTACGTGAGCGACATGAGCATCCTCGAGGCGTCGTTCCTGGCGCTCGGGTCGGCTCGACACAAGCCTGGCGCCCGGATCCTCAGCCTGACCCATGCGCTGACGTTCCATGCCGTCTCCGACCTGACCGACTGGCACCAGTTCGACTGCCGCGTGGAGTCGATCGCCCACGGACGTGCTCACGGGGTCGGCGACCTGTTCGACGAGACCGGTCGCCACGTCGCCACCGCGTCGCAGGTCGGCCTGGTGAAGGTGGCGACCGACCGCTGACCGATGGTCAGGCGGGCGGCGTCGACGGCAGCTCCGGTGTCGGCAGCGCCTCCTCCGAGGCGCGAAGCACCGCGTGCAGCGCCGGGCTCCGGTCCTCCTGCCGCCAGGCGAGCTGCTGGAACGTGGGTCGGTCGCACTCGGTGATCCGGACCACCTCGATGCCGGTCTGCACGACGTTGGCGATCGCGGTGTCGAGCGTGAACGTGATGCCGACGCCGGCCGCGACCAGCGCGACCGCGGTCCAGCTGTCGGGCGCGGTCTGCACGATGTTGGGCACGAACCCGGCCTGGGAGGCCGTCTCGATGAAGGCGTCGCGCACGCTGGAGCCGGGGTCGGCGGGCAGCGCCACGAACGGCTCGTCCCGGCACTCCGCCATGCTGACTTCCCCGCGACCGGCGAGCCGGTGTCCGGCCGGCACGGCGAGCACGTAGTGCTCGACCGCGATCACGCGGTGCGCGAGCCCTTGGGGCTCGATCCGCCACCGCGCGATGGCCAGGTCGAGCTCGCCGTCCTGCATCGAGCGCAGCGCCTCGTAGTTGTACGTCGTGCTCTGCAGCATCAGCTCGATCCCGGGATGCTGCTCTCGGACGATCCGGCCGAGCTGGCCGACGAGCACGTGGGAGGAGGGGCCGGCGAACCCGATCCGGACCCGGCCGGTCTCGCCCCGCCCGGCGGAGCGGACCGCCCGGCGCGCGGTGCGCAGGCCCTCGAGCACCTCCTGGGCGGGACGGACCAGTGCCTCGCCGGCCGACGTCAGCCGTACGCTCCGGGTGGTTCGGTCGAACAGCTGGGCGCCGAGGTCGCGCTCGAGTTGCTTGATGGTGCGGCTCAGCGGCGGCTGGGCGATGTGCAGCCGCTCGGCCGCGCGGCCGAAGTGGAGCTCCTCGGCGACGGCCAGGAAGGCCTCGAGATGGTGCAGGTCCATAGGGGCAACTCTTGCATCAGTGGGAACAATCCTCCAAGGATTAGGTATTGGACGCGCATAAGAAGTCGCGGGATGCTTTCTGCATGACCAACGACCTGCTGCCGCTGGAGGGCATCACCGTGGTCGCCCTCGAGCAGGCCGTCGCGGCCCCGCTCGCCACCCGTCACCTCGCGGACCTCGGCGCCCGCGTGATCAAGCTGGAGCGGGTGGGCGAGGGTGACTTCGCCCGCAACTACGACCATGCGGTGCACGGCCTCGCCTCGCACTTCGTCTGGCTCAACCGCGGCAAGGAGTCGGTGGCTCTCGACCTCAAGTCGCCCGACGGCGCCGAGCTCGCACGACGGCTGGTCGCCCGCGCCGACGTGTTCCTGCAGAACGCCGCGCCCGGCGCTGCCGAGCGGCTCGGGCTCGGCGCGGAGGAGCTCGCCGAACGGCACCCGAAACTCGTCGTCGCCGGCATCTCCGGCTACGGCACCGGCGGCCCGCTGCGCGACCGCAAGGCGTACGACATGCTGATCCAGGCCGAGTCCGGGCTGATCTCGGTCACGGGCACCCCGGAGACGGCGACCAAGACCGGCGTCCCCAGCTCCGACATCGCCGCCGGCCTCTACACGAGCCAGGCGATCGTCGCGGCCCTGTTCCGCCGCGAGCGCACCGGCAAGGGCGGCATCGTCGACGTGTCGATGTTCGACGCGACCGTCGAGTGGCTCGGACACCCGATGTACATGCAGATGTACGGCGGCCGCCAGGTGCCGCGGATGGGGCTCAGCCACGCCTCGATCGCGCCGTACGACGCCTACCCGACCGCCGACGGGGAGATCCTGATCGGCGTCCAGAACGACCGCGGCTGGCGGGCGCTGGTGACCGACGTCTTCGAGCGGCCCGATCTCGTCGACCATCCCCGGCTGGCCACCAACCCGCTTCGGGTCGCCCACCGCGAGGAATGCGACGCGGTCGTCGCCGAGCACACCCGCAGGTTCGCCACCGCCGACCTCGACGCCCGGCTCGCCGCCGCCGGTGTCCCGGCGGCCCAGATCAACGACATGTCCGGACTGGTCGAACACCCGCAGCTCGCCGGCCGTGACCGGTGGCGCGAGGTCGACACCCCTGCCGGGCCGGTCCGCGGCGTACTGCCTCCGATGACGTTCCGCGACGTCGAGCTGCCGATGGGCGCGATCCCGGAGCTCGGCGCCCACACCGAGGCCGTGCTCGCCGAGCTCGGCCTGGACGCCGGCGCGATCGACCGGCTGGCCGCCGGCGGCGTGGTCGGCCGGCCCACCGACGTCCCCGTCCCCACCCCTTGACCCGTCTTGACCCGCCCGCACGAAGGAGCACCCATGGAGCCCGACGAGTTCACGTCGATCCTCGACGCCGTCCGCGCGTTCGTCCGCAAGGAGGTCGTCACGGCCGAGGACGAGATCGAGGAGACCGACCAGATCCCCGACCGGCTCCGGCAGCAGGCCGCGGCCATGGGGCTGTTCGGCTATGCCATCCCCGAGGAGTACGGCGGCCTCGGCTTCACCATGTCCGAGGAGGTCCGGCTGGCGATGGAGCTCGGCTGGACCACGCCGTCGTTCCGCTCGATGTTCGGCACCAACAACGGCATCGCCGGCCAGGTGCTGGTCAACTGCGGCACCGAGCGGCAGAAGCAGCAGTACCTGCCCGGGCTGGCCAGCGGTGACCTGGTGGCCTCGTTCGCGCTCACCGAGCCCGAGGCCGGCTCCGACCCGAGCGGCCTGCGCACGCGCGCGGTCCGCGAGGGAGATGCGTACGTCATCAACGGGCAGAAGCGCTTCATCACCAACGCGATCTGGGCCGACCTGCTCATGGTGTTCGCCCGCACCGGCGACGTCACCGAGGGCGCGCGGAACATCTCGGTCTTCGTGGTGCCGACCGACACCCCCGGCGTCACCATCGGCCCGAAGGACCACAAGATGGGCCAGCGCGGTGCGGTGACCTCTGAGATCTTCTTCGACGGTGTCCGGGTGCCCGCCGAGAACCTAGTCGGGGAGGTCGAGAGAGAGGGCTTCTCCGCGGCCATGCGATCGCTGGCCAAGGGCCGGCTGCACATCGCGGCGCTGACCGTCGGCCTCGCGGACCGGCTGATCGAGGAGAGCCTGCGCCACGCCACGACCAACGGCCAGGGCGGCCAGCAGCTGGCGGAGTTCCAGCTGATCCAGGCGATGCTCGCGGAGAGCCGGACCGAGGCGTACGCCGGTCGCGCGATGGTCCTCGCGGCCGCCCGGAGCTGGGACGACGGCAGCGACCGGCGAACGGCACCGTCGATGTGCAAGCTGTTCTGCACCGAGGCGGTCGACCGGATCGCCGACCGCGCCGTCCAGATCCACGGCGGCCTCGGCTACATGCGCGAGGTGCCGGTCGAGCGGTTCTACCGCGACGCGCGGCTGTTCCGGCTCTACGAGGGCACCAGCGAGATCCAGAAGCTGATCATCGCCAAGCAGATGGTGAAGGAGTTCCAGGGATGAGCGGCGACCGTGCCGGCGCGGTCCGGGTCGAGGACCGTGGCCACGTCCGGATCCTCACCCTCGACCGCCCCGAGCGCCGCAACGCGCTCGATCTCGCCGACCGGCTGGATCTGCTCACCGCGCTCCGGGCCGCCGACCGGGAAGCGCGTGCCGTCGTCCTGACCGGCGCGGGCTCGGTGTTCTCCGCGGGCGGCGACATCCGGTCGATGTCGCAGGATCGCGACATCGCCCAGCGGCGGCTCGAGGTCGTCAACGCCGTCGTACGTCAGCTGGTGACCGGCGCCCGGCCGGTCCTCGCCGCGGTCGAGGGCGGCGCCTACGGGCTCGGTCTCGCGCTGGCAGCCGCCTGCGACCTGGTGGTCGCCGGTCGCTCGGCGACCTTCTCGACGTCCTTCGGGAAGATCGGGCTCGGCCCCGACACCGGGCTCGCCTACACGCTTCCGCGGCGCGTCGGGCAGGGCAGGGCGCGTGAGCTGCTCCTGACCGTACGCACCTTCGACGCGGCCGAGGCCGAGCGGATCGGAGCGGTCGAGACCGTCGTCGATGACGGCACCACCCTCGACCACGCGGTCGAACTGGCCTCGCGCCTGGCCGAGCTCTCGGCGCCCATGGTCACCGGCACCCGGCGCATCCTCACCCAGCCCGACCAGAGCCTCGACGGCGTACTCGATGCCGAGGCCGATCTCCAGGTCGACCTGCTCACGGGCCGGCAGTTCGCCGAGGGCCGGTCGGCCTTCCTCGAGCGCCGTCGACCGGACTTCATCGGCGCCTGCGAGCGGGTTGTACGCCCGGCCGATCCGCGCGAGGCTTCGGGTATGAAGTTCCCGCTGGTCCGGGTCCACTCGCTGACGACGCGCGTCGAGGCGCCGGTGGAGGAGGTCTTCGCGTGGCATCGGCGCCCGGGGGCGATCCACCGGCTGACGCCGCCGTGGATGCCGGGGGAGGTGCGGGTGGAGGCGACCGACCTGGCCGACGGGACGGCGGTGATCTCGCTCGGCCGCGGCGTGGACTGGGTGGCTCGCCATGATCCTGACGCCTACGACCCTCCGCACCTGTTCACCGACCGGCTCGCCTCGCTGCGGCCGCTGTCGTGGACCCACCGACACGAGTTCGCGGCCGACGGCGACGCGACGCTGGTCACCGACCGGGTCGAGACGAACGTGCTCGGGCGGATGGTGGACCGGATGCTCGGCTACCGCCACGCTCAGCTGGCCGCCGACCTCGCGGCCCACCACAGGACGTACGCAGCGGGCAGGTCCCTCACCATCGCGGTCACCGGCTCGAGCGGTACCGTCGGGCGGGCTCTGGTTCCGCTCCTCACCACGGGC
>JALZDD010000117.1 GCA_030862715.1 Actinomycetota bacterium
TCCTCAACGTGCCGTTCGCGATCGCCGACGCCACCGCGCTCACCGAGGCGGGCTACGTGGGCGAGGACGTCGAGAACATCCTGCTCAAGCTCATCCAGGCCGCCGACTACGACGTCAAGAAGGCAGAGACTGGGATCATCTACATCGACGAGGTCGACAAGATCGCCCGCAAGAGCGAGAACCCGTCTATCACCCGGGACGTGTCCGGCGAGGGCGTGCAGCAGGCCCTGCTCAAGATCCTGGAAGGTACGACGGCGAGCGTGCCGCCGCAGGGCGGCCGCAAGCACCCGCACCAGGAGTTCATCCAGATCGACACCACCAACATCCTCTTCGTGGTGGGTGGCGCGTTCGCCGGTCTGGAGCACATCATCGAGCAGCGGGTCGGCAAGAAGACCCTCGGCTTCACCGCCGAGGTGCGTGGCAAGGCCGAGAAGGAGTCCGAGGACCTGCTGAAGCTGGTGCGTCCCGAGGACCTCACCAAGTTCGGACTGATCCCGGAGTTCATCGGCCGACTGCCGCTGATCGCGAGCGTCGAGAAGCTCGACCAGGCCGCGCTGGTCCAGATCCTGACCGAGCCCCGCAACGCGTTGGTCAAGCAGTACCAGAAGCTCTTCGACCTCGACGGCGTCGAGCTCGAGTTCACCGAGGACGCGGTCACCGCCATCGCCGACAAGGCCCTCGAACGGGGCACCGGTGCCCGTGGCCTGCGGGCGATCATCGAAGAAGTCCTCCTCTACGTGATGTACGACGTGCCCTCCCGTGGCGACGTCGGCAAGGTCATCGTCACCCGCGAGGTGGTCGACGACGGCGAGATGCCGACCCTCGTTCCTCGCGAGAAGGAAACCAAGAAGAAGTCCGCGTAGCCCGTTTGGGCCATTTTCGCCGCCCGGGTCGGTATTGGCCCGGGCGGTCGGACACAATACGCACTGATGATCATCTGTACCTTTCCAGCTCCGTCACTCGGTAGGGAAGTGGGCACGTGAGGTTCCAGAGGGGCCCGGTGATGGCCTACGCCGCCGTAGTGCTCATCGGCCTGCTCGTGGTCATCCAGACCCTCAGCCCGGACGTCTCCGCGCTGCACCGGGTGCCGCGTACGCTCTCGGGCCAGGCCGACTTCACCGTGATCCCACCGGCGCCGTCTCCTGGCGTCTCCGGGGTGTCGACGATCCCCAGCACCACGCCCGACGAGGACCAGAAGAGCGACCGGGAGGACCCCGTCCAACCCGAGCGCCGGGACGACGAGAAACCGGACAAGGCGCCGTCCTCACCCGCCGAGCAGCCCGACGCACCGCCTTCCCAGGAGCCGACGACGCCCGCCGGCCCCGGTGAGGACGAGGGGAACGGCAAGCCGCCCACGCTGGTCCCGTCCGTGGGACCGATCCCGGGGATCATGGCGCCACTCCTGTGGCCGTTCGTGGCCGAAGAGGACGCCCGGCCCGTCGACGAGGCCGTGCCGATGTTCCTGCGGCAGCTGATCGCGGCCGACGCCGGTGTCCCGGTCGAGGATCTTCCCCTCGAAGAGCCCAAGGAAGACCGGGAGACCGATGAGGCGACCGCGGAGACGAAGGAGCCCGACGCGGAGTCGTCCAAGCAGAAATCCGAGGCCGAACGGGTCATCGAGGACGCCTGCGAGCTCACCGCCGCGATCGCCGAGGACGTGAAGACGCTGCCCGGATCGAACGAGGCTTCCGAACCGGAGGCCACGCCGGAGTGCGGTGAGGCGTGCGCTGAGCCGAAGACCCCGGTAGGGTCGTCGCCCGCAGCCGAACCCGAGGCCACCACCGAATCCGCTGAGCCGCCCGACGATGAGCAGTCCGACACTGAGACGACGGATGCACCGGAGGCGGAGCAGGAGCCGAGGGAAGGCAGCAAGGACGACCAGACTTGTGCCGAGAAGTCGGTGCAGTAGGGATCACTCCGATGGCGACCGCACCACGCCAGAGTGACCGGCCGAGCGAGTCCCCCCGGACGCTTGGCTGGAGTGAGGGACGAAGCAGGCCCCGGACCGCATCGCGG
>JALZDD010000128.1 GCA_030862715.1 Actinomycetota bacterium
CGATCCGCAGGGTCTCGTCGGGAGTCTGTACGCCCGGCTCCATCCGCACCGAGTAGGCGACGTCCGAGTTGACCGCCTGGTTGACGCTCGCCAGGAAGTCGACGGTGCGGAGGCCGTCCTCGGGCAGAGCAGGCAGCCGCTGCCGCCAGGCGTCGGCCTCCGTCGCCGACTCCACGTCGCGAAGGTAGGGCGCCAGATCGGCCTTCAGCTGCGGCTCGTAGTCGAAGGGGAAGGTCTCGGCGTACTCCTCCACGAAGAAGTCGAACGGGTTGATCACCACCATGTCGGCGACCAGTCCCACGGTGACCTCGAGCTTGTCGGTCTTCTCCGGGAAGACCAGTCGCGCGAGCCAGTTGCCGAACGGGTCCTGCTGCCAGTTGATGAAGTGCGCCGCCGGCGTCACCGACAGGGAGTAGGACTCGATCGGGGTCCGCGTGTGCGGCGCCGGGCGCAGGCGGACGACGTGCGGGCCGACCCCCACCGGCTGCGCGAACTCGTAGGTGGTCCGATGTTCGAGCGCAACCTTGATCGACATGGGGTCAAGACTGACCGATCGAGGTTGCACCGGGGTAACGAACCGCCGCCGCGCTCGAAATGCGGCCCACCACGAAAGCGAATCGACGGGATCCGAATTCGCCGATTGGTAAACGCATTTCACCCGGACTAAACGCCGTGTCGCGGCCAAGGAAGTTACCCATTTGCCAGGTCGAACGGCCCTATTACCCCCGGAGGTACATCAGAAACGGGCCGACCCATCAGGGCACGGCAAGCAATATCGCGACCGCTTATCCCGAGGCCCGGGCAAGAGCTCCGAAGCTCTTCGCCTGGAACAAGACCCGGCCTTCGACTCCGACTGGAATGCGAATCGATGAGTTTACTTCAGTTGAACCGGCTTTGATATAGGAAGCGATCAATTCAGGGCTGTTCTTGACATTATGGTTCAAATCGATTCAGGATCATCGGGCAGGACCCAAACAGCAAGCTAAGGAGATTTCGTGAATTCTCGGACTCGAATCGCCGCTGTCGTCGCTGGACTCGCACTGGCCACGGTCGCCGCACCTGTCATGGCCAGCCCTGTTCCACCACCGATCCCTGACCCTCCGGTCCCCGGCACCCCGGGCACTCCGATTCCCGACGTGCCCGACACCCCGGACGTTCCGGACACTCCGGAAACCCCGGACGTTCCCGGCACTCCGGACGTTCCGGAGACCCCGGACGTTCCCGGCACCCCGGACGTTCCGGAGACCCCGGACGTACCCGGCACCCCGGACGTTCCGGAGACCCCGGACGTACCCGGCACCCCGGACGTTCCGGAGACCCCGGACGTACCCGGCACCCCGGACGTACCCGACACCCCGGACGTACCGGAGACCCCGGACGTACCCGACACTCCGGAAGTTCCGGACACACCGGACGTACCCGACGCACCGATCCCGGACGTCCCGGACGGTCCTGGGATTCCGGAGACTCCGGACGTTCCCGTTCCGGACAGCCCTGCTGCGGACGTTCCCGCCGCAGACGTTCCTGTCCCGGAGGTCCCGGCCCCGGATGTTCCGATTCCGGACGTTCCGATCCCGGACGTCCCCGTTCCCGGAGTTCCCGAGCTCCCTGGCGTCACCGACAGCCTGCTGGGCATCATCAACAGCCTCCCGGTCGTCGGCCCGGTCCTGACCGACCTGCTCAACTCGGTCCTCGGGAAGCTACCGCTGCCGTAGAGGCATCCACTCTCACCCAATTAGCAGAGGTCCAGCAGCATCGACGCTGTTGGACCTCTGCTATTTGGCCGGGCAGGGCCGACTCTTGGGCCGGCTCTCAGCCCTTCGGGAACGAACCCGCGAGCTCGATGAGGCGGGTGTTGGCCTCAGCCTCGCCGATGGAGACGCGTACGCCCTCGGGCGGGTAGGGGCGGACCATCAGGCCGACCTCGTCGGCGGCCGCGGCGAACGCGGCGCAGCGCTCGGCAGACCCGAAGGCGAACCAGACGAAGTTGCCCTGGGCGTCGGGGATGTCCCAGCCGGCGGCGCGGACGCCCTCGACCACCCGGGTCCGCTCGGCCACCACGTCGTCGACGCGCGCCAGCAGCTCGGACTGCCGCTCGAGCGAGGCGACGCCGGCCGCCTGGGCGACCACGTTGACACCGAACGGCAGCGCCATCGCCCGCAGGGTCGCGGCGATCGGCGCCGGCGCGAAGGCGTAGCCGACCCGGAAGCCGGCCAGCCCGTAGGCCTTGGAGAACGTACGCAGCACCACCACGTTGGCCCGCGCGCGATAGGTCGCGATCCCGTCGATGGCGTCGTCCATGCGTACGAACTCGGCGTAGGCCTCATCGACCACGACCAGCACGTGCTCGGGCACCTTCGCGAGGAAGGCGTCGAGCTCGGTCTGGGTGACCGAGGTGCCGGTGGGGTTGTTGGGGGTGCAGACGAAGACGACCTTCGTACGCTCCGTGATGGCCGCCGCCATCGCGTCGAGGTCGTGGTGGCCGTCGTCAGCCCCGTCAATCGAACGCAGCGGCACCTTCACCGCGGTCGCGCCGGCCGCGAGCACGGCGATCGGGTAGGCCTCGAAGCTGCGCCAGGCGAAGACGACCTCGTCCTCGGGACCGCAGTAGGCCGAGACCAGCTGGAAGATGAGCGCCACGGCGCCGGTCGAGAGAGCGAGCTCCTCGGCCGGCACCTTGTAGGCCGTCGCGAGCGCCTCGTAGAGCTCCGTGTTGCCCGCGTCGGGGTAGCGGTTGACCCGCCCCGCCGCCTCGGCGGCGACCTCCACCACACCGTCCAGCGGCGGGTAGGGGTTCTCGTTGGAGGAGAGCTTGTAGGTCACCAGACCGGGCCGCTCCACCGGCGGCTTGCCCGCGACGTACGCAGGCATCGCGGCGACACTGGGACGGGGCTGTGGGGTGCTCATATCGTGAGATCCTAGGTGGGGATGACCTCGCCGCCGTAAACAACGGGGACGTCGCGGCCGACCACGATGTCGAGCGGGTTGGTGACGCAGCGCACGGACCCGCCACCGAGGTGGAGCTCGCTCATCTCGACGATCCGGATCGTGAACCCCCAAGCCTCGAGGACGGTGCGGACGCGGTCCGGGCAGGCCGGCATCACGATGGTGCGGCCGATCACGATCGAGTTGGCGGCGAAGGTGGTGAGCGCCTCCTCCTCGGTGATGACCAGCGGCTCCGGGACGAGGTCGAGGAGCGCCTGCGCCGACTCGGGAGCGAGGGCATCCGGGCAGATGATCGCTCGGCGCTCGTCGAGCGGGCAGAAGGCCAGGTCGAGGTGGTACATGCCCGAGTGGGTCGTCCGTACGCCCAGGACACGCACGCCCATCTCGGCCGCCAGGGTCTTCAGCGCCATCTCGTCGGTGCGCGGCCCGGTGCCCGCGACCAGGTAGCCGGCGAACGGGAAGACGTCACCCGCCTCGAAGGTCGGCCCGACCCCGTCCTTGCCGACGTACGCCGTGCTCCAGCCGTTCGCGTCGAACCACTCGATCGCGGAGCGGGTCTCGTTGCGGCGCTCGGGGAAGCGCATGTGGGAGAGGAGCACGTGACGCCTGCCGAAGCGGAGCCCGAGGCCGTCGGCACTGTCGTCAGGGACCGTGGCCGCGAAGCCGAGATTCATCGCGTAGACCATGTCGGGGCTGTCCTCGCGCGGCGCGATGACGTCGACGCGGCCGCCGAGCTCCTCGATGGTCGCCTTCAGGGTGTCCCACTGCGCGCGAGCACGGACCGGATCGGGCTGGATCTCGGTGTCCATGAACGGGTTGATGGCGTAGTCGATGCGGTAGTGCGTCGGCTCGGTCATCAGGTAGTGACGGCCCCAGCTCAGCGATGTGCTCACTCGTACCCCTCTCAGGTCTGATCGTCAGATCGTCCGATTGCCTGATTGTCAGACAATCACGTGAGGATAGGTTAGGGCATGAACGGTCAGCACCGGAAGACAGCGCGAGATAGGACAATGGGTCCCATGTTCGAGTCGCTCACCCTGGACGAACCCGCATCGACGGTCGACCGCGTCGCCGACGAGCTCCGCCGGGCGGTGTTCGAGGGCGAGCTCGAGTCGGGCACTCCCCTGCGCGAGCACGGTCTCGCCGAGTCGCTGGGCGTCGGCCGCTCCACGGTCCGCGAGGCGCTGACCATCCTGGTCGCCGAGGGCCTGGCCACCCGCGCACCCAACAAGGGCGTCGCCGTCGCCACCCCGGAGGCCGCCTCGGTCCGTGACGTCTGCGCCGCCCGCTGGGTGCTCGAGGGAGCCGGGGTGCGCAACTGGCGGAACGCCTCCGCCGAGGCGCGCCGGACCGTGCACGAGTCGCTCGACGCGTACATCTCGGCGGTTCACTCGGAGCGCTCGACCTACCGCGAGCTCAACGAGCGCCACCTCGCCTTCCATCTCTCGCTGGTGGCCCTCACCGAGTCACCGCGGCTGGTCGCGATGCAGGAGCACCTGGTCCTCGAGCTCAAGCTCTCGCTCGCTCAGGTCGACCGCATCCGCCGCAACGCCCACGACCAGGCCGAGGACCACGCCGCCCTTGTCCGCCTCCTCGACGCCGACCGCATCAACGATGCCGAGCAGTTCCTGGAGAAGCATCTCTCCGACGCCGCCCACGCCATCTGCAAGGCGCTCCGTCTGGAGCCGTGAGCTGGGGTAACACAGTCGCCACACCTGGCGCAGGCTCTTACGCGCGGTTGCGGAGCCTGCGAGACTCACCGGTATGCGCATCGTCACCTGGCTCATCACCAACGCCATCGCTCTGGCCGTGGCTACCTGGCTCGTCGGTGGGATCTACTTCGACGGCCCGACCAGCGGCATGGACGAGATCAAGCAGAAACTGCTCCCGCTGCTGATCGTCGCCGTCGTGCTCGGCCTCGTGTCGTCCTTCGTCAAGCCGGTCGTGAAGTTCTTCGCGTTCCCGTTCATCCTGCTCACCCTGGGCCTGCTCCTGCTGGTGATCAACGCGGCGATGCTCGGCCTGACCGCGTGGATCCTCGGCCCGACCGGGGTGGGCTTCCACGTCGACGGGTTCTGGGCGGCGGTCCTCGGCGGCATCATCATCTCGATCGTCGACTGGGGCCTCGACCGCGTGTGGCCGGAGAGCGACGAGTGAGGTCCAGATTCCACATCCGCCACGCGTTCTTGGCCGAAATGTAAAACTCAGGCCATGAAGATCGCGGTCGTCTGCCTGGGCAACATCTGCCGTTCTCCGATGGCGGAGGTGGTGCTTCGGGAGCGCCTCGACGGTGCCGGGCTCGACGACGTGGAGCTGGTCTCGGCCGGCACCGGCGGCTGGCACGCGGGCGAGAAGATGGACCGTCGGGCCGCCGCGACGCTGCTCGAGGCGGGCTACGACTCCGAGCGTCACCGGGCCCGGCAGTGGCCGGTCGGGGACCCCGAGTCGTACGACCTCGTGCTCGCGATGGATGCCGACAACCTGGCCGATCTGGCTGGTCAGGCACCGGAGCGCGGGCTGCGGATGTTCCGTGACTTCGACCCCGAAGGCCCCGGGGACGTGCCCGATCCCTATTACGGTGGTGCTGAGGGATTCCGGGAGGTGCTGGCGATGGTGGAGCGTACGAGTGATGCGATCGTTGCATCCGTGGCCTCGGCGAGGCCCAGTTCGTGACCCGTCAGCCCGCGGTCGCCCGTCGTGCCGAGCAGCTGCTCGGGGCGGCGGTGGTGAGCACATCTCCGGTCGCGGGCGGTGACATCTCGACCGCCACCAAGATCCGGCTCAGTGACGGCTCGCTGGTGCTGATGAAGGCTCTCTCCCCGCCGCGTGACGACTTCGTCGCCGCGGAGGCCCGCGGGCTCCGCTGGCTCGGGGAGTCGGGGGCCGTGAAGGTCCCCGAGGTCCTCGCCGCCGAGCCCGACTGCCTGGTCCTGCGCTGGATCGAACCCGGGCGTCCCAACGCCGAGACCGCCGAGGAGCTCGGCCGCGCGCTCGCGCGCCTCCACAGCACCCCGGTCTCGGGTTTCGGTGCCGACAGAGACGGGTTCATCGGCCGGCTGCCGATGCCCAACAAGCCCGCGGACACCTGGGCCGAGTTCTATGCCGTACGCCGCCTGCTTCCCTATCTCAGGGCCGCCCGTGACCGCGGCGCCATCGACGCCGCCGGCGCCGAGAGCGTCGAGCAGGTCGTCGGGAAGCTGCCCTCGCTGATCCCGGAGGAGCCGCCGGCCCTACTCCACGGCGATCTCTGGAACGGCAACGTCCTGTGGGACCGGAGCAGCGAGGCCTGGCTCATCGACCCCGCGGCGTATGCGGGTCATCGTGAGGTCGACCTCGCCATGCTCGCGCTCTTCGGCCTGCCCCACCTGGAGCGGATGATGTCCGCCTACGAGGACGCGACGCCGCTCGCCGAGGGCTGGGAGGACCGCCAGGGCCTCCACCAGCTCTTCCCGCTGCTCGTCCACGCGGCGATGTTCGGCGGCGGCTACGGTGCCCGCGCCGCCACCGTCGCAGCCCGCTATCTCTGACTCCCTGGGAAACCAGAAAACCCCTGGCTACCCAGGGGTTTTCGGATGGCGGTGACGGTGGGATTTGAACCCACGGTAGGTCTCCCTACACAACATTTCGAGTGTTGCACCATCGGCCGCTCGGACACGTCACCGCCGAATAAGTTACAACCTCGGGTGGTCTTCGCCGAAATCGGGGCCGCCTCGCTGGGATCCGAAGAAGTCCTCCAGCAGCGCGCGCTGCTCCTCGGCCATCAGCCCGGCGACGACCTCGGGCCGGTGGTTGAGCCGGCGGTCGCGTACGACGTCCCACAGCGACCCCACCGCACCCGCCTTGTCGTCGAAGGCACCGAAGACGATCCGCTCCACCCTGGCCAGGACCGCGGCGCCGGCGCACATCGTGCACGGCTCCAGCGTCACCACGAGCGTGCAGCCCTCCAGGCGCCACTCGCCGCGCGCCTTGGCGGCCTCGCGCAGCGCGACCACCTCGGCGTGTCCGGTGGGGTCGGCCTCGGCCTCGCGTACGTTGCGGCCCTTCCCGATCACCACGCCGGCCGGGTCGACGACGACGGCGCCGATCGGTACGTCACCGGTCGTCAGGGCAGCACGACCCTCATCGAGAGCGGCCCGCATCGGGGCCTCCCATCGATTGGCTGGGTTCACGCCGGCATGAGGCCGACGGCGTCGTCGAAGGCCTCGCCGCAGCCGATCGCCCGGGCGATCTCGGAGAGCGTCTCGTCGGGGTAGAGGTCGTCCTCGAACATGTCGTCGAGCAGCATGCCCATCTCGACCGCGCTCATCCCGAAGTCGGCGAGGATGCCGAGGTCGCCAGCGGGATCGGGCTCCTCCTCGTCCTCGACCTCTTCCGGCAACGGAAGCCCGAGCACGTCGAGAGCCGACGCCGCCAGCTCCCACTCGTCGGCCGCGGTCACGTCGGAGAGCAGCACCCTGGTCGCTGCCCCGTGGACCCGGACGATCACGAAGAAGTCCTCGTCGATCGCCGCCATCGCGATCGCGCCGCCATCGCCTGGGAAGCGGTGGAGCGCGTGCGTCAGAGTCTCGACATCGGTCAGGAGGTCGTGAGCGAGTTCGCGCACAACCCAGGCGCCGTCCTCGCGATACATCGCGACGGCGAAGTCAACACCCTCGATCTGCTCCAGCTGATCAGACACACGACCAGAGTGACACCGAAACCGCCCTGGGTCTAGGCCGTATCACTGAATTCCACGCTCACGGCGGGGTGTTTCGGGTCCGAAGCGCCCCGCCTGGTCAGCCCACGTCGCGGCGCCGGTAGCCGACGAGGGCCAGCGCTGCCACGACCGCCGACGCCGCCAGCAGCGCGACCGTCGGACCGGCGGTCCAGGTCTCCGTCGGGTACGCCGGCAGGTGGAAGAAGGGCGACAGCGAACGGATCCCGTCAGGCAGGCGGAGCGTCTCCCCGAGGAAGGCGTCCAGCACCACCCATGCCACCAGCGCCCAGGCCAGGACGGCGAACCGCGGCAACCACGCCAGGATCAGCAGGGCGAGGGCGGCGACGAGCAGCATCGCCGGCAGCTGGGCGAGAATGCCGAGGATCAGCTCGGAGACGCGCGAGCCGGAGACCTCGCCGGCGACCGGGACGTACCCCAGCACCATCCCGGCGCTCATCGCCAGCGCCACCAGCAGCACGCCGACGACCGTCACGGCGAGCGAGCCGACCAGCCAGCGGGTCCGGGTGAGCGGGGTGGCGATCAGCGCCTCGAGCCGCCCGGTGTCCTCCTCCGCCCGGAGCCGCAGCACCGAGGCGACGCCGAAGACGGCGCCGATCACGCCGAGGGTGAGATTGACGTAGCCGAGGAACGCGTCGATCAGGGCGTCGCCAGCGCCGGCACCCAGACCCATCGCCTCGAGCACGTCGGGGTTTCCCTCCAGCATGTCGGGCACCTCCGGGATGACGGAGCCATAGATCGCGGCGAGCACCGCCAGCCCGACCGCCCAGCCGATCACCAGGCCGCGCTGGGTGCGCAGCGCCAGACCCCACGGCGTCCCGAGGATGGCGGAGGCGCGCGCGGCGCCGGGTCGCGGTTGAAGCAGACCGGCGCCGGCATCGCGTCGGGCAGTCAGCACCACGGCCAGACCGAAGCAGACAGCCGCGGCCGCGAGCAGCAGCCCCAGCAGCCACCATCGCTCGTCACCGAACGCGTTCACTCCCTGGGCCCAGCCGAACGGCGAGACCCAGAAGAGCGCGCTGTCGCCGACAGCGCCGACGCCACGGACCACGTACGCCGCCCCCAGCAGGCCGCCCGCGATCGCGAGCGCGCCGCGTGCCGACGCGGTGACCTGAGCGGCCGCCGCGGCGAGGCCGGCGAAGAGGAGGCCGAGCGTGGCGACCTCCGCCGCGAAGGCGAGCGACCCGGTGCGTTCCAGGCCGAGGGCGATGAGCACCGCGGCCAGCAGCCCGCTGATGACGACCGTCGCGGCGAGCGCGACCACGAGTGCGGCCACCTGCGCGGCGTGACGCCCCACGACGCCCGAGCGGACCAGCTCGGCCGCCCCGGACTCCTCCTCGGCGCGCGTGTGGCGGACCACCGTGAAGACGACCAGCAGCGTGATGCCGA